>JAQCBQ010000009.1 GCA_027621385.1 Bacteroidota bacterium
ATGCAGAAGGTGAAGTCGTTCAATTGGAACTGAGGATAACAAATCTTGATTCCCAGTTGGCTTTTCCGTTTATTGTTCCAGGCACTGGTTCTAACCCAGCGCAGCTACTCCAACTCCAAATTTTTGACAAAGCAAATAACACTCGGATTTTACGGTATGAAGAGCCGTACCAACCGATTGATTCAGGAAGCACCAGACTGCAGGTTCTTGCTCCTTTCGAACAGATTAAAATCCCCTTGCAGCTATTCGGGCAGGAAAGCCGTCTGCAAGCTTCGGTACATCATTTAGGCTACCCGTTGTTTGCAGGAACGTATCAATTCGAAATGGTGTACCGGCCTAAGGGGCGTTTGGGCGATAGTGTGTACTGGTTTTTTGATTCCCATCAAAGGCCCGATTCACATCGTATTTTTTTGCCGGGGAACGGAATTTCAAGTTCCCCATGTCGGATTTCAATCTACAGAACTGCCGACACCATCGTTCGATTTGAGGGAAAACCACTTTACGTACGGGAACAGGGTGGGCTATACTATTATTTTTCAGAACCGGTAAAAGAAATAACAACCGGTGTAAACTGCATTCATATTAGCAACCTTCCGGAAAAGTACGTCGAGCTATCATCAACCGAATATTTTTATAATCATTTTACCGAGGATTTTGCCGAATACATTCAACGGTTTGAGGATGGAGACATTCGGGAGTATCGAAAATACAGGGATTATTGTCCGGATTACATCCGCACGGAACAGTATAATGAGCAAAAACAACTCATTAAGCATGGAGAAAAAATGAACGACGGTCGCTATTATTTTGCTACAATCCAGCAACCCGGTAACACTTTTCTGGAAGAATCCATTTGCAATGCCAGCGGAACAACTTGTGCCAACACAACTTACACGTACGGAAACAAAAGGCGACCTGTGCAAAAAAAGACAATAATGACTCAACCCTGTATTGAACTGCTGTTAAATGGAAAAAGAAACAGCTATAAAATCGTTTATTTAGAATAACTGGATACCCCTGAAGGCCATCTATTATATAGGGGTGTCCATAAAACGAGCTTTCTTCAAAACATTAAAATCATTCCATATGTATTGCTAAAAAACCACCTGAATGTCATGTTTGGGTTTTTACCTTGAAACAAAGTACGTTTGAGAGTAGGATCTGAAAAAAAACATTGGAAGGCGAGCAAATGGAAAAAATCCTATTTTTAGGCTAAATTAGTGAACTAAAAGCATGGCAAATCGGGCCTATTTTTATGCCTATCGTGACGATGCAGACGAGTTGTTGTTTCTTTCTGAATCCTGGCACCCCATTCCATTTTGGTTTAAAGTAGCGCTTAGCGTTTCGCCCGAAATGATTTCAAGTCAAATTTTTGAAGGAGAAGAACCGGTGGCCATTCAGGGACCGTTTACTCAAGGTTTGAATCGATTGTTTGAATTTGGGGAGTATTTAATGACCCAGACGGTTCCGGATTCTGATTTGCTGCAAGACTTTTTAGAGCGTACGCGTCATTATTTTGGTCCTGAACAAATCAACAACCATTTTTTCCTGTTGGAAGCTGCAGAAATTTACGATTTGATTCCAGAAGAGACTCCGGAAGACCAAAATGAGCAATTGCTGTTTGAAATTCAGCGTATGGGCGTGGAATTGGCTAAGATATTGGCCGATAAGCCAGAGGATATGCGGAAGATGGTGGCCTCGCCTTGGGTAAAATACCTTTGGAACAATTGGGAGGAAGCCATGGACGTTCGCTGGCTAATTGACGAGACGGCGTAAAAACCTGCTTCTATTTTTGATACCTTCGTACCATGGCTGAGTTCAAGGAAATGTCCTTTTTGCAGCATGTGGATGAATTGCGCGGCCACCTTTGGCGAAGCAGCATTGCTGTTTTGGCGGGGAGCGTTATTGCATTTGTTTTTACTGATTTCCTATTTGATTCCATTTTATTTGGACCATATCGCTCGGATTTTTTAACCAAAAAGGCCCTGTGCTGGCTTGGGCAAAAAATTCAAATTGACACGCTTTGCCTTGGGGAATTGCCGATGCAAGGATTTCAAAACATCAGCATGAGCGGTCAGTTTACCTGGCATATTTGGGCTTGCCTTATCGCCGGACTAGTTTTGGCTTTTCCATACATCTTATTTGAAATATGGCGGTTCGTTCAGCCTGCCTTACATGCCCACGAGCAAAAAAAAATATCCGGTATCGTTTTCTTCTCCAGTTTTTTGTTTTTCAGTGGAGTCGCCTTTGGGTATTTCATTCTGGCTCCCATGACGGTACACTTCTTAGGCACATACAGCGTAAGTACTTTTATAGAGAATAAGCCTACATTTACTTCGTACATTTCGACCATATTGCAATTAACACTGGGAACGGGTTTGGTATTTGAATTGCCGGTTTTTGTATTCTTTTTGGCCAAGCTAGGCTTGGTTGGCCCCCAGTTTTTAAGAAAATACAGACGACACTCGGCGGTCATCATTTTAATTCTTGCCGCAGTGGTTACTCCCCCAGACATCACATCTCAGGTCCTAATCACTTTGCCGCTCATGCTCTTATATGAGATTAGCATTTGGATTGCCGCTCGTCAATTCCCAAAGGATGCTTAAACGCATATTAACCCCTGGGCAGAACTAATACCTTTATGTCAATGAAAAATCTATTTGATTTAAGTGGAAAAGTAGCCGTAGTTACCGGCGCTGGAGGCCTAATTGGTCAAAATCATGTTCTGGCCTTGGCAGAAGCAGGGGCTCGGGTCGTGGCTTTAGATTTAAGAACGGAATCCTGCCAACACTTGGAAGAAAGCCATCCTGGAAAAGTGATGGCATTGGCGGCAAATATTACTCAAAAAGAAGATTTGGAAACCGTGCTACGCAGCATCGAAGAGCATTGGGGAAGCCCAGAAATTCTAATCAACAATGCCGCCATTAATGATATGTTTGAGAATCCCGCATTGGCAGCGCAACAATCGGCATTTGAAAACTACCCTGTAGAGATGTTTCGGGCCTCATTGGAGGTGAACGTAACAGGAATGTTTTTGTGTTGTCAGGTGATTGGAAGTGCCATGGCAAAAAGGGGATGTGGCTCAATCGTGAATGTAGCCTCCACCTACGGTATGGTGGGGCCAGACCAAAGCATTTACGTGAATCCGGAAGGAGAACAGACCTTTTTTAAGTCGGCCGCATACCCGGCCACCAAAGGTGCCGTTCTTAATTTTACCCGGTTTCTTGCGGCGTATTGGGGTAGCAAAGGCGTGCGAGTCAATACCTTGTCGCCCGGAGGAGTAGAAAACGGCCAAGCCGATTGGTTTATTCGAAATTACTCGGCCAAAACTGTTTTGGGTAGAATGGCCGCTCCGACAGATTATATGGGAGCCGTCGTTTTTTTGGCGTCGGAGGCAAGTGCCTACATGAGCGGAGCAAATCTGGTTGTAGATGGTGGCTGGACTGCCATGTAATTGAATGACATGCACTTGATGAAACGAATACCTCGATTGATACTTCGGTGGTTTTTCCAAGGCCTGCTTCTTTCTGCGCCCCTTGGTTTGACTGTCTATGTTCTGTATTTTAGTTTCACTTATTTGGACAGCATTGCTCACTATAAGGCCCCCGGATTGGGAATATTATTGGTTTTAGGTGGAGTAACACTGGTTGGAGCTCTGGGATCAACTCTTATTGCCCAACCCTTACTGGCCTGGATCGAACATGGTCTAGAAAAAACACCTCTTATTAAGGTGATTTATGGATCCGTCAAGGATTTATTGTCAGCCTTTGTTGGAGAAGAGAAGAGATTCAACAAACCGGTTTTGGTGAAAATCAGCGAACATCCGGTCATATATAAACTAGGCTTTATCACACGAGAACACTTGGATCCATCTATTTTTGGTGCCGGAAAAACAGGAGTTTACTTGCCTAAATCGTATGGTTTTGTCGGGGATTATTTGGTGGTTGAATCGGATACACTAACTCCCATCGAATGGCCTGCAGCCGAAGTAATGAAGCACATTATTTCAGGGGGAATAGTAAATGTTCAGCCGAAAAAACAAAAGACGAATACGCCTGAATAAAACTATTCGAGACCTTGAGGGGCGGGTTGGGTATTCGCCCTTCTAAACTTGATTGTGCTGTTGCCTTAGCGCCAATTGGGCTAGTCTTAACGAAGATTTAACAGCAACAGGTTGAAAACAAACCGGAGAGGTTTCCTTGCAGCCTATTTTTGGTATTATTTTTGTTGAGTAAAATTCGAATGAAATCTGTTCCAAAAAGTTTGAAATTGGGGCTTATCATTGGCCTAGGCTTGGTCCTCCTCATCAATGTTGCGGTTTTTATTGCCATTTTTCGAGCTCCGACATGTCCTGCGGTTTCCGAAACGGTTTTAATCGAACAATCAGGGCACAGGCACCGTCCCTCCACCTCGCTGAACAATTTAATTTTAAAGGGAATCGATTTTTTACTTGGTTGCTAATTTGCCTTTTCCGGGTTTATTCTAAGGGATTATTCTGATCAAATTCAATGCCTTTTTGGTGTAGGTAGTTCAACAATACGGCAAGCTAGGCGGCCTATTTTTTACCACAAAGCACTCGGAGGGAGGCGCAGAGTTCACAGAGATTTTCGGTTGATGGATAGGGTGTTGCCCACCATGTTTAATCCTCCCCTGCCTCTTCCCCCTCTTCTTCCTCGTTTTCGCCCTCAGGCAGTTCCAAAATTTCCCTCGCCTCCATGGGATCCAATATGCTGACATCACGCAATTTCCGACTCATTACACTGGTGCGGGTAGATCGCAAATCTTGAAGCGATTTGGAGGCGCTGCTGAGTTGTTTGTCTACCTTCTCCAATTGAAACTGGAATTTTGTAAATTCTGTTTTTACGGCTTCAAGAATTTTCCAAACTTCAGAGCTCCTCCGCTGAACTGCCAGTGTCCGAAATCCCATTTGAAGGCTGTTCAATAGGGCGGAGAGGGTAGTTGGACCAACCACGGTAACTCTATAATTGCGTTGAAGGTTCTCAAACAGTCCAGGATGACGCAGAACCTCACCATATAAGCTCTCGATTGGCAAAAACATCAAAGCAAAATCAGTGGTATGTGGAGGGTCCAGGTATTTTTCGCTGATGTCTTTGGCAAAGCCTTCAACAGCACGCAGCAATTCCTTGCTGCTTAAATCTATTCGTGTTTGGTCTCCTGATTCATAGGCCAAGAGTAATTTTTCGTAGGATTGGATGGGAAATTTAGAATCAATCGGTAACCAAACCCATTCAGAGTGCTCTTTACCAGGTAGCTTTACCGCGAATTCAACGTTGGCTTGACTCCCTTTTTTAGGAGCTACATTTCTCTCATATTGATCTGGAGTTAGCAGCTGTTCAAGAATATTCTCAAGCATATACTCTCCCAAGATGCCTCTGGTTTTTACATTGTCAAGAACTTTTTTCAGGTCGCCCACACCGGTAGCGATGCTTTGCATTTCCCCTAGTCCTTTGTGAACCTGTTCCAGGCGCTCACTGACTTGTTTAAAGGATTCTCCCAATCTTTTTTCAAGGGTTTCATGCAGTTTTTGATCTACGGTATGCCGCATCTGGTTGAGCTGCTTTTCGTTGTCTTCCCGGATGGCATTCAATTGCTTTTCGATGGCTTCACGAACTTCCTTCAAACTTTGAACGGCAGATTGGCTTTGTTCTTTTTGCTGCTTGATTTGCTCAGCCGCCCCGACTTTCATTTGCTCTACCAATGCCTGAAATTGGTTCGCCGATGCTTGGCTAAACTGTTGTAGGGTTTTAGCCAATTCGCCTCGGTCTTCTCTGGCTTGGGCCTGATTTTCTGTTCTTTGCCGTTGCAATTCATCTTGCATGAGTCGGACGGTTTTTTCCTGGGCTGCATCAAATCGAATTAAGGCCTCTTTGATGCCGGATAAATCTGCTCCGGGCCCTTTACGTTGGATGAGCAAAAGCAGAATAACGACCAGAAGTAAAACAGCAAGAATAGACACACTAAGAATTTCCATAAATAATACCATAAGGGTTAAAAAAAAGACTAAGAAGCATCAAATAGCGCCAACAATTGAACGGCTGCTTGGGGTATTTTAGTACCTGGACCAAAAACTGCGGCAGCTCCAGCTTCAAATAGGAAGGGGTAATCTGCTGAAGGAATAACTCCGCCCACCACCACCACAATATCTTCCCGCCCAAAGGCTTTCAGCTCTTTTATTACCTCTGGCACCAAGGTTTTGTGACCTGCGGCCAGCGAACTGACGCCCAGAATATGTACGTCGTTTTCCACCGCCATTTTAGCCACTTCTGCGGGAGTTTGAAATAGAGGACCCACATCCACATCAAATCCAATATCTGCAAATGAAGTTGCAATAATTTTCGCTCCGCGGTCATGTCCATCTTGCCCCATTTTCGCCACTAAAATTCGGGGGCGCCGACCTGTTCTTTCGATGAATGACTCTACACTCGCTTGAGCTTCTTTAAATGGAATATCGTGCTTCATACCTGAGGAATATACACCCGAAATGGTTTGAATGTTGGCTTGGTAGCGTCCGAACACCTGTTCAAGGGCATCCGAAATTTCGCCCAACGTTGCTCGTGCTCGAGCCGCTTCAATGGCAAGTTCTAAAATGTTGGCCTTGGAATTTGAAGCTCCCTTACGAAGCGCATCTAGGGCATTTGCAACGGCAACCCCATCTCTTTTTGATTTAAGCTTCTCCAAACCTCGAATTTGAGCCTCTCGGACCTCTTGGTTATCCACCTCCAAAAGATCCAATTGAGTCGTTTCATCGCAGGGGTATTTATTCACTCCAATCAGCACTTCTTCTCCACTGTCAATGCGAGCTTGTTTCAATGCAGCAGCCTCTTCGATTCTTCGTTTGGGCAATCCTTGCTCTATGGCTTTAGTCATACCCCCCAATTGCTCAATTTCATCCAAATGAATTTGGGCCCGTTGCATCAACATACCGGTTAGGTATTCCACATAATAACTTCCAGCCCAAGGGTCAATGGAAGAAGTTATGCCTGATTCTTCAGCGATGATGAGTTGGGTGTTTCGTGCAATTCGCGCAGAAAAATCCGTAGGCAATGCAATGGCTTCGTCAAGACTATTTGTATGAAGCGATTGGGTGCCTCCAAGCACGGCAGCAAGTGCCTCATTGGCTGTTCTTACAATATTGTTGAAAGGGTCTTGCTCTGTCAAACTGTAACCTGATGTCTGACAATGCGTTCTAAGCATCAAGGATTTGGGATTTGAGGCGCCTAGTTTTGATACCATGGTAGACCACATTTGGCGGGCTGCTCTCAGCTTGGCAATTTCCATAAAATGGTTCATCCCAATGGCAAAGAAAAAACTGAGCCGAGGAGCAAATTCGTCGATGGATAGGCCTGCGGCCACGCCAGTTTTTACATATTCCAAACCATCTGCTAGCGTATATGCCAACTCCAAATCGGCTGGAGCACCCGCCTCGTGCATATGGTATCCTGAAATGGAAATGGAGTTGAACTTGGGCATGTTTGCCGACGTAAATTTGAAAATGTCGGCAATCAATCGCATACTAGGTTCGGGAGGATAGATGTAGGTGTTCCGAACCATAAACTCCTTTAAAATATCGTTTTGAATGGTCCCCGACAATTGGGCCGGGCTTACTCCCTGTTCTTCGGCGGCAACAATATAAAAGGCCATGATGGGAATCACCGCCCCATTCATGGTCATGGATACCGACATTTCGTTCAGGGGTATTCCATCAAAAAGCTTTTTCATGTCTTCAACCGAGTCGATGGCGACTCCGGCTTTGCCCACATCTCCTTGAACCCGTGGGTGGTCTGAATCATACCCCCGGTGTGTCGCCAAATCGAAAGCCACCGAAAGGCCCTTTTGGCCCGAGGCTAAATTTCGCTTATAAAAGGCATTCGAGGCCTCGGCAGTTGAAAATCCGGCATATTGACGCAAGGTCCAAGGCTTTAGGGCATACATGGTAGGGTATGGGCCGCGCAAAAAAGGAGCTATACCCGGCAAGCTATCCAAATGCTGGAACGAGGCTACATCTTCTTTCTTAAATTCAGAGCGCAAGGCTATGCCCTCGGGCGTTAGACCGACAGATTCAATGTTATGGGATTCAGATTTAAATGCCTTAATATTTAGTTTTTTGTAGGAAGGCCTCATGATTCTTTTGTTTTTATCTGTTCCATCTTCATGCGTTCGACTTCAAGAGCTTCGCTCAGGCGTTCAGGCCGTAATTTTAAAAACTGTAGGTCTTCTTCCGGTTCGGCGGCTAAAATTCGGGTATAATTTTTCGCCATTTTTTGCTGCTCATCTACATAAACGTTGCTGCCAACCAAACTTCGACTGCAATTTAGAAATGATTTTTTCTCAGCCTCGGCCTTTAGCGTGACCATCTGTTGAATTGCATTGCCCTTTAACGCTTCGGTCATCCCCCCTTTTTCTTCAATTTCCAGAAACAAATTCCAGGCCGACTCAGCCAATTGAAGCGTCCGGTTTTCGAGATAATAGGAGCCCGCAGCGGGATGATGTACGTAGTTGGCATGGGCCTCGGATGACAATATCAAACCTATATTCCTGGCCCAACGGTACGAGGCCGCATCCGGCTCTTTGAAAAAGGCATCAAAAGCCGGATTAACCAAACTATCTACTCCTCCCGATAAAGCCGAAAGGCTTTCAATTCCGGCGCGGATTAAATTGCTGTGGGAATCATACAAGGTTTTGTTGCGCAATCCAGTTTCAATGTGCAGATGTGGGCGATGATACGCCAGCCCCCTCGAATCCAACAAGTTCTTCCAAAGCAGTATAAAGGCATTGGGCTTTACCAATTCCGTAAAATAGTCTGAGGTGATGAGGGATGAAAAATGAACCATCATTGTGGAAATGAACTGTTCCTCATCCATTCCTCTAGCCGACATTTCTTCCAAATAATCAGAGGCTAAAGCCAGTGCAAAGGCAAGTTCCTGAACGGGGCTGCATCCACATTCCCTGTAAAATCCTGCACGCAAATGCAGCCAATGCCCCTTTGGCATCTCAGAAAGCCCATATTGCAGTGTTTGATGCAGCACATCAAACATGGTTTTCTTGCCTCCTTCCATTTTTCCCTGCCGGGCAGCCCAACTGATGGGGTCTAAAAATACGCCGCCCCTTAGCGTTTCTAAATCATACCCTTGACGCAACAGGTAGTCAATCCATAAAAATACACCAGCGGTATTGGAATCCGCAAAATCCCAATACACAGGCAAGCCCCAATCGGGATGAATCCCCTCCATAAGTCGATCCCAATCTTGCTCAGACGGCAAGGCCGTATGACTGAAAATCAATCCGGTAACTCCGCCGTCCAGCGCTTCTTTAGCCCTAGAATTGGCACGAGATATGCGTTCAATCTGTATCCGTTGCCATATTTCACTTTTCCCTTTAACCGGGGGTAAGGTTAGGGCTGAATCTAAATCTTCTGCTCGATACAATGCTTTTTTTCCCAATCCATCGATGTCGGTATGAACCAATGCCTGTAGGTCTTCGGGGCGTTTAATCGAGGCCTTCACTGCTGCAACCCAATCAGCAGTATCAAAGGGTTCCTGAATTGCTGTGTCAATCATGTTGTAAAGATAGATAATGGTAGAGGGTTGACAAAGAATGAATGCAAAGCCATAAAAATGGATATGTCCGATGCCCTTGGGAATGAACCCATGCCTGAGTGCATGCCGCCATTTTAGACTGAAAACGGTCTAGAGGTTGAGGGTACATTTCTGCCTAGATTTTCAACTTAAATGTGGTTTAAATTTTGTCTGTGTATGTTTGCATTCAACCAATCTTATCTCATGCGTTTTTTACTCCCTCTGTTTTTGGCTCTTATTTGCACTGTCCCCATGCATGCACAGCCTGGATGCCCCGAAGTGTTTGCCGGAAATGACACATTGGTTCCCTGCACCAATTCCTGCGTTGATTTAATCGCAAAACCATTTCGGGTAGGAGAAACAACCTCCTATCAGGTTGAGTCAATCCCTTACAATCCTCCTTTCCCATTTACAGCCGGAACGCCTTTATTCATTGGTATTGACGACATTTGGAGCCCCATTCAACCTCTCCCCTTTCCTTTCTGCTATTTCGGTGGAGCCTACAATCAGGTGGTGGTAGGAACCAATGGGGTTTTAACCTTTGATATCACTCAAGCCAACAACTATTGCAACTGGGCGTTTACCGCATCCTTGCCTAGCAATGCTCTGTTCTTGAACACAATCTATGGAGCCTACCACGATATAGACCCTTCCATTTGCGGGCAAATCGCCGTTCAGGTTTCGGGCAATGCCCCCTGCCGCACCTTCGTTTTTAATTTCTCCAACGTCTGCCATTTCAATTGCAACAACCTTCAAACTACCCAGCAAATTGTGCTGTACGAAACCACCAACATTATTGAGGTTTATATTCAGAATAAGCCCACCTGCGCCAACTGGAACAGTGGAAATGCCTTGATTGGAATTCAGGATGCCACAGGAACTACGGCTGTAGTTCCGCCAAACCGAAACACCGGCCCTTGGACCGCCAGCAATGAAGCCTGGCGCTTCGTTCCCAATGGAGCTCCAACCTATCAGGTAAGCTGGTATGAAGGGAATACCTTGATTGGCACCGGCGATACGGTTTCCGTTTGCCCCACCACATTGACAACCTACACCGCCCAAGCGGTGTACACCCGCTGCGACGGCAGCCAGATTACAGTAACCGACGATGTGGTGGTAGATTTGGTAGGCTCGCCATCTCTGCCAACAGCAAACTTACCTCTATGTGCCGGCGACACGCTAAAACTGAAGTCCAATTCGAATGGGCCGGATTTTGTTTGGATTGGCCCTTCCAATTTCAATTCCTTTGCGCCTAATCCTATGTTGGAAAATGTAGGTGCAGGAAACGAAGGTATGTATGCCTTGACCATTACCGATTCCGCGGGTTGTGTTTCTACGGGCTATGTTTGGGTAACTGTAAACCCACTGCCCAAACCGGGATTTTCTTTTCCGCAACCCATCTGTGAAGGAGCTACGCTCCCTGTAACAGACACATCTTCTTTTGCCGGCCCGGGCAACATCGCTGCCTACACTTGGAATTTAAACGGAAATAATGCCTACGCCGACAGCTCCACACTCACAGACCCCACATTCAGCAATGTGCCTGCCGGCACCTTTCAAATTCAGCTGGCCTTACGAACCGACAGCGGCTGCGTCGATACCCTGATTCGAACCGGCCAGATCGCAGAAAATCCTCAGGCCATGTTTTCGTATATTCCGTTGTGCTTTAAAGAAAACATCTATCAAGACAGCTCCTATGGCGGTACGCCCCCCTACACCTTGGCTTGGGATTGGAACAACGACGGCAGCACCGATACCAGCGTTCAGCAATTTTCTTACATCCACCCCCAAAGCAATGGTCAGCAAGTTAAGCTGTCCATCATCGACAGCTTGGGCTGTCGGTCCGATACCCTCATCTCCGTCATGGTTATGGAAGCTGTGGATGTCCCGGTCATGCCCAATGTTTTGCTGCGCAATCCGCAAACCCCAGGCAACAATTGTTGGAATTTCGAGGACTTTGCCCCCGGATTTAACCGCTGCATCAACTACAATTTATTCATTTACAACCGCTGGGGAGTTCTGGTCTTCAGCACAGAAAACGCAGTTGAAAATCCAGATTTGACCTGCCTTCGCTGCTTCTGCGGCGAAACCAACAATCAAACTGAACTCAGCGCCGGCACCTATTTTTATATACTAAAAGGCAAAGGGGAATTTGGCGAAGGCATCGAATTGCAGGGCCAGTTATCGCTAATGGAATAAGGGGCGGCAGCCGGGCTTTCACCGGTTGTCCGCGCCTGCCGAAAGGCTGGCCCAGCGGGCTTGCGGTGGCTCCTAAAGTCGCCTCCGCGCCGCGCGGGCCAGGCTTCGGCACCCTTGCGGGCAACCCGGTTCAATCCCTGCCGCAAGCCCCCCAGACTAAAATCGCCCCTTTGTTCCCCTCCCGGCATTCCCACATTCAAGCCTAAACCAGAAATAATCGGCCTAAATCAAACATTTAAAACTCCATTAACTCAGTTTAAGAAATTTTGCCTTATTTTTAACTTCTAGTATAATTTGACTGTGATTTCTACTTTTTTCAAGGATTTCCTCTGGATTTTATTGCTCTTACCCCTCTGTTCCTATGCTCAAGATGCGGAAATAAAGCAGGTTTTCATTGAAATCGACCATGGCGCTTTGCATTGCCCTTTTCTAGGCTTAAAATTCAAGGAGTTCTTTACCAACGACACGGTAAAAAATCTAAGCATCGACCGCATAAACAGCACCGCCAAGTTTGATGCCATCTCCAGCCGATGGACCAATGAGTCCTTTCTTCGATTTGCAATTGTGCAAAAGGTAGGCTATCCCGCGGCGGAAGTTAAATCCATCTTAATTTCTACACCATGAAATACGTGGTATTCATTTTGAGCCTTCTGATTGGGTTGCAAGGGAATCCCCTTCGTGCTCAAAGCAATACTACAACAACCTTCCTTCGGGTAGAAAAAATCCCGGGACTGAATTTTGGCCTCGCCTTCTCTGAAACAAACGACATGGGTTTTATTGGAACCGGACAAGACGACGGCAGTGGTGGCCACGGCATGTGCGATTTGTACGTCATGAAGGTGGACGAATGTGGGGTTACTCAATGGTATTACCGGTACGGTGGCCCCAATGAAGAAGGTGGAAAATTTGTCCGGCAAACCAGCGATGGTGGATACATCGTTGCTGGATTAGCCAAGTCTTGGGGAGCAGGAAATTACGATGCCTGGCTGGTACGGTTAAATCCGCTGGGCCAATTGCAATGGTCTCGCACCTTTGGCACAGGAGTCGATGATTTTGGTTTGTGCACCGATGAAACTCCAGATGGAGGCTTCCTAATGACCGGATTTTGGGGGTTTTCTCCTCGTCGTGGATTCATCCTTAAAACCGACGCCCTTGGAAATCCTGTTTGGCAAAGATCCATCCATTTCGATAATGCTTGGGCTAATTATGTGGAAGCCTTACCCAATGGAGAAATATTTATCGCCGGTAAATACAGCGGCCCTTATGGCGGTCAGGATATCTTCGCCGCTCGATTAACCGCCCTTGGCAATCCAATTTGGACCTACAGCTATGGCATGCCCGGCAACGATGGTATCGACTGGGACTTGGCAGGAAAAGTAACTCCTTCAGGCAATCTATTGCTCTCTGCGACCACATCCAGCATGGGCCAAGGCAACGACATGATGTTGATCAGTTTGGAAGGAAATTCCGGTGCCGTTCAATGGGCTAAAGTGCTTCAAGGGCCTGGAGATGAAAGGTCTCACTTCATCAATTATACCTCCAATGATTTAATTCTTCAAAGCGGCTACACCACATCTTGGGGCAACGGCGGAGCCGATGTGCTATTTAATGTGTACGATACCCTGGGCAACCGGCTGTGGAGCAAAACCTACGGAAGCAATAGCCTAGACAAAGGCTGGGGAATCCAGGAAACCCAAGACGGTGGCTTTTTGGTCTCGGCTTCCACCCAAGGATTCGGAGCCCTCTATTTTGACCCCATGTTTATTAAAGTCGATTCCCTCGGTGGACTTGCCAACTGCCCTTACAGCACAAGCCCAAACCCAACCATGACAACTCCAAATTTGAACAGTGGGCCTCAAAATCCAGTCTATTCAAACATTTCAATCTTAACGGCATCGCCCAACCCTCAACCCATTTCCATTGTCCCCAATAGCGATATTATCTGTTTCAATTGCAGCAATGTTCCTCAATTCACCGTTTCCGATACCTCCATCTGCCTTGGCGATTCCATTGTCCTATGGAACAACACAACTGTGGGTCTTATCTGCAGTCAAGACTGGCAAATCAGCGATAGCTTGGGCGTAATGATGGTCGCCCTACCAGGAACCGACAGCCTTGTTTATTACTTTAATCAAGTAGGGCGGTATGTAATCCGATTGCAGGCCACCTGCAACAACGTAACCAACTACGATTCCATCGAAGTGGTTGTTCGCCCCAAACCCGAGGCCAATATGAGCCTAAACTCCCTCTGCTTAAACAACCAACCTGCCCAATTCAACGGGTCTTCTTCCTATTCTCCAACCCAATGGGATTGGGATTTTGGAGATGGAAATACAGGAAATCAGCAAAACCCATCCCACACCTATGCCCAACCGGGAACCTATCAGGTGGAATTGCTCGTTACCAACACGTTTGGCTGTTTAGATACCATCACTGACACCATTCAAATTCACCCCGTCCCCGCCACCAGCATCCAAGCCCCAAGCACGCTTTGCTTCGGCCAATCCTCTTCGGCTTCAGTGGTTATCAACGGCGGCACTGCTCCCTATACTCAGCTTTGGAATACAGGCGACACCAGCAGTTCTATACCCATTCAAGCCAATTCAAGTATAGGTTTATCTGTTCAAGTTATTGACGCCAATGGATGTGTAGCAATTCCTGCTGCCGACTCAATTTTGGTGAGTCCCCCCCTTCAAGTTGCAGCCATTCCCGATGATACCATTTGCCTGGGGCAATCCACTGCCATTTCTGCCGTACTGCAGGGAGGAAACGGCAGTGGCGTACTCACTTGGACCAACGGACTAGGTTCTGGTCCCGGCCCACATACGGTTAATCCAGCCCAAACAACAACCTATGTGGTTACGGCCTCTGACGCATGCACTACCCCCAACGATGTAGATACGGTCACCATTGTTGTGCATCCACTGCCACAGGTTTCCTTTACTTCAACACCCAATCAGGGATGCGAACCGCTGCAGGTGCAATTCCAAAACACGAGTACAATATCAAATGGGCAGATAGCCGGCTATGTTTGGAACCTGGGTGATGGCCATGCTCAGACCTCAACGGGATTTTCGCACACCTATGCAACGCATGGAACTTTCCAGGCCACGCTAATTGCTACCTCAGATTTAGGTTGCGTCGATTCTGCCAAATCTCCCCCCATAACCGTTCACCCCCTGCCCGTGGCAGATTTCACTTATCCCAATCCAATTTGTGAAGCCATCCCCTTGATGTTGAACGATCAATCCGGCATTGCTGCACCGGGTGTTCTGGCTGCTTACGCCTGGAGTATTTCGGGTTCAAATGGGTTTGTTCAGTCCTCCAATCAACCTAGCCCTGTGGTGAACAACATCCCTCAAGGGCCGTTCAACTTGGAACTTGTTCTGACTTCAGATCAAGGTTGCACAGACACCTTGTTGCAATCGGGCTTGGTGCTGGAAAATCCGGAAGCTGCTTTTTTATACACTCAACTCTGTCCGCTTGATAACCGGTATCAAGACAGCTCGTATGGCGGGACTCCACCCTATACTTTAGGTTGGGACTGGAATGCCGATGGAATTACAGACACTTCTGCATCGGAATTCACCTACACGCATCCGCAATTCAGCAATCAGCAAATGACGCTTTCCATTGTCGATGCTCAAGGTTGCCGAGCCGAAATTTCAATGCCTGTCAGCGTGATGGAATCAATCAACATTCCAACAATGCCTAACGTATTGCACCGCTCACCGCAATTCCCCGGAAACGATTGTTGGGACTTTGAAACCTTTGCTCCCGGGTTTAATCCCTGCATCAATTACGATTTTTATGTGTACAACCGCTGGGGAATCTTGGTCTTTAATACTGAAAATACAACGGAAAACCCCGATTTAACCTGCTTACGCTGTTTTTGTGGAGAAACAAACACTCAAACCCCACTCAGCACAGGCATGTATTACTACATTTTAAAAGGAAAAGGCGAGTTTGGAGAGGCTATAGAAATTCAAGGCCAACTGATGCTGATGGAATAAGGAATTGCAACTGCTGAAAGAATTTTAGCCTTTTCGGCTTCCACTCTTGGTCTTCCCCCTTTAATTTTATGTTAACTTTATCTTAGATTAAGATTCAATTAGGTATTATATGAAAAGTATTCACTCTCCTATTTGGCTCGCGTTTATCGGTTGTTTTTCAACCTCTGTGGCGGCATATAGCCAGCGTGAGATGGTTGCTGCCGGTGGAGATGCACAGGGCGGATCTGGTTCTGTTTCCTGGTCCATCGGGCAAATTGCATACGTCAACATTACAGGCCAAAGCGGGTATTCTGCCGAGGGGGTTCAACAGCCGGCTGAATTTTTTCTGTCTGGAGTCAATGCAGAATTTCTACCTCAACTTAATGTGTTCCCAAATCCAAGCAGCGGGCAAATTCAGATTGATGGACTTCAATTTGAACAAGGCCCCATCCCGTTTCAAATTTTCAATGCCGCAGGCCAACTTATTTCCGAGGGGCGAATTCAATCTGGATTACCCGAGATTTCGGTGCAACACCTTCCTGCTGGGGTATATACGCTTGGCTTTCCATCAAAAAGCCACCTCGAACGCCTCGTTTTTGTTAAACATTAATTCCATTCCAATATGAACCTTCGTTATTTGCTCTTTTCCTTTTTGGTCATCTCTGCGGGTTTACATGCTCAGGCACCCATGAAATTTTCCTACCAAGCCGTTGTGCGAAATCCGGCCAATATTTTGGTTGCCAATGCCCCCGTCGGCCTGGAAGTAAAAATTCACCAGGGTTCCCCCCAAGGCACCGTTGTTTACCACGAAACGCATGCTTTAAACTCCAACGCCAATGGTTTAGTAACGGCCGAAATTGGTATGGGACAGGTTCAATCGGGAACACTAGCCTCCATCGATTGGTCTGCTGGCCCCTATTTCCTTGAAGCGGCTACAGATCCCTTTGGCGGAACTGCATACAGTCTTTCCAGTACCCGCGAGTTGCTGAGTGTCCCCTATGCGCTCTATGCTGAAAACGCAGGCAATGGCGGCGGCGGTGGAACTACCATCTCAGCCGGAACCGGATTGACGCTGAATGGCTCAGTAATGGATGCCCAAACCACCTCTCCACTTTGGAATGCAAATGCACTTCAATCGGCACCCGTTTCTGTTGCTGCTCCTGCCTTGAACGATGTACTTACATGGAATGGTGCGGCATGGATTCCGGCTGCTCCCTCCGGCGGTGGAGGCGGAGGCGGAACTACGGTAAACTGCAACACCACTTCCAACACCAATTACACCATCCGCGGCACCGGAAGTGGAAACTACGAGTGCACCAATGCCATTGTAGTAACCAGCACCGACCGTGTAGGTATTGGTACTACTACCCCTTCTTCCTCTTATGACTTAACAATTGGCACCGGTGGATTTGTGGCCGAAGGATCAAGCACCACTTCCAACATTGCCGGAAGACTCCGCATTGGAAGTACATCCAGCACGACTTACGACCTTCAAGTGGACGGGCAGACCTATGTTACATCAGGACTTCGGGTAGGCACCACTAGCTCTCCCAGCAGTGGAGGTATTATGGCCAACAACACCATTGAAACCAACCAACGGTTTATTCAAGGTAGCAGTACAACCGGGTCTGGAACCGTTTTGGTACGAACCTCCAGCGGAGAAATTCGACCTCAATCCTCCACCATTCATGTAAAAACAAATGTTCAGCCCTTGCAATTCAGCAAAGAAAATCTATTTCGGTTGCGCCCGGTCGCCTACAACCTTAAACCCGCCCTTGGTGGTGGTTCTGAAGTGGGCTTAATCGCCGAAGAAGTTCATGAAACGCTACCAGAATTGGTCGTGTATGGCCCTGAACGCCAGTGGGTTGGCAACACCGGCATTCCCGCTGTTGATGACCAAGGCAAAGAAATTCTGAACCCCGCAAATCAGGTGCCGTACTCCGTACACTACGACCGTCTTCCTGTATATTTGCTTCAAATAATCAAAGACCAAGACAAGAAAATCCAAGAATTGGAATTGCGACTCCAAAAATTAGAAGAAAAGCCCTAAGGGTATTAAGGGATTATTACCTTTGAAGCCAAAATAGGTGTTTATCTTACTTTGGCAACCGTAATCCCGCTTCCTTCAGGCCGTTCAGGAAAAGTCTCTGCCCCACTTTCCAAGGTGGATTACAACCCTTCGGTGCGGCTGTCTGTGGGTCATTGCTCATGGAACAGCGAATTGGGGCCATATTATGTGGATATGCGCCCGGCTTTGCTGGATTACTCCGAATTCCGCTACGGAGATTTTGCTGAAAATGGACTGCCTTTGGTGGGATATGGAGACCAAGCCCAGCACTTCTGCATCAACCTAGCCCAATACGGATTCGCCATTCATGACCAATGGTGGCACAACCGCGATCGGTCCGATTATCGGGACATGCTTGACACCTTATTGCAGTGGTTTGAAAGCAACAAAGAAGTTTCTCCTCAGGGAACATGTTGGCGCATTCCTTTCCCCAACAAAAAGTACGACATCCCTGCAGGCTATCCCTCCGCCATGGCTCAAGGCGAAATCATTTCGTTTTATCTTCGAATGCACCAAATAACAGGCCAAGCAGACCTCTTAGATACCGCGATGCAGGCCTTTCACTTCTTAAAGCTCGATATAGAACAAGGCGGTGTGCGGCGGCAGGACGCACAGGGGCGCATTTGGCTGGAAGAATTCCCTCTTTCTCACCCCAGCTATGTCCTTAACGGATTTATTTATACCCTATTTGGATTGGTGGATTTATTTCGGGTTACTCAAAACTCAGAAGTAAAGACGGAACTCGACAATTGTGTCTCAAGTTTAAAACACTACCTGCCTCAATTTTCTCTTTGGTATTGGCCCATTTACGACCTTCAGCGCCGGGAATTAATTATGCATTACTACCTGAAGAATGTGTATTTGCCACAAATGAATGCCTTGGCCCTTCTTTTCCCCAATGAGCCCTTGTTCTCTAAAACTGCTGAACGCTGGAAACGCCAAGACAATCCCGTTAATAGACTGTTTACCCAAGTCATGTACCGCCTAAAACCACGTTGGAATAAATGGTTTCGCCAACACCCGAAGTGAATTACAGAGGGGCGGACAATTAAAGTTGGGTAAACAGGCTTAGACACGTTCATCAATAGTATGGGCATGTTTTCCTTGCCAAAGCCAAATTCCATTCGGCTTCTTGCCCTTCAGTTCCGAACGAAGCCTATTTTTGTCAAGGATAAAAATTAAATCATTTGCATGGATGTTCTACAGGCCGCTATTGCAGTTTTAGCTACCATTTCAATGTTTGTTTTTAGCCTGAAAGGCTTTTCGAATGAACTTCAAATTTGGGTAGCAAACCGACTTAAAATTTGGCTTGGAAAAATCACTAAAACTCGATTTGGGGGTTTTCTGTTCGGAGTAATCCTTACTGCACTTGTTCAATCCTCATCGGTGGTAACCTCAATAGCCACGGCCTTTGTAGATGCAGGCGTCATTTCTTTTGAACAAAGTCTGGCGATTCTGGTAGGAAGCAATTTGGGCACCACATTTACGGCTTGGCTTGTTGCCTTTAATATCACGGGAATGGGATCTGTACTGTTGGTCTTAGGAACGCTGCTCGGTTGGCTGCCCTTTCGCATTCATTTGGCAGGAAAATCCATTTTTTACCTGGGTTTAATTCTGTTTAGTTTAAACTTGATTAATTCCAGCTTAATTCCGTTGAAAGAAAGTCCTTTGATGGTTCATATTTTGGAATATTCTACAAACCCTTGGTTGGGAGTACTATCGGGAATCATATTAACCGCCATGATTCAGTCTAGTTCTGCAGTGACTGGCTTGGCCATTGTACTTGCTGCTCAGCAAATAATTCCCTTTTCGGCGGCCTTGTATTTAATTGTAGGCTGCAATGTAGGAACTACATCTACCGCCCTTCTGGCATCCTTGAAGCTAAATTCTGCCGCCAAAAAAACAGCGCGAGCCAATTTTATTTTTAATGCTGCGGGGCTCCTCTTTTTCCTCCCAATCCTGCCAATTTTAAGCCATAAAATTCAAGAACTTTCTATATCCATAGGAGCTCAGGTCGCCCTGGCGCATCTGTTTTTCAATTTAACCGTAGCCTTATTGGTTCTTCCCATTCTGCCTTGGGTGGCCAAGAAATGGACTTCAGAATCTACATCAATTCAATAACACTGAGCTGAACGTCTTTGTCGGCATTTCCTGAGCTCAGCAGCATGATGCGACCGGGCGAAACCATCGGAAAATTCAGCCAAGTCTTGGCTTTTTCGAGCACTTCTTGATGGCGGCCGGGCGAACTGGAATTAAAGATAAACAGACGCACTTCGGCTCTTAGCAGAGCCAAGGTCAGCAGCCGTTGCCGCAACACTTCGTCTGGAGTTTCCCACACCACTTGACAGGCCAAGGCCAAGCCATCAAAATCGCTAAGGTCGGCATGACGACATCGAAGCCAGGTTAAATCTGTCATCCAGCGGCCCTCCACAGCTTCCGAAGCTATTCTATATCCACGTTGCGCCCCCAAATCACCTAGTCCGGTCAGAAAAGATTGAACCCAAGCCTCTCGGCTTTTGTTGTATTGCTTGTGCACCTCACGCGCTTTCAGCAGCACACCCTGTTCCTCAAAACGCATCGCATTCATAGGATAAATGTATTGAATTTCACTGGTTTCAAGTCGATATGTTTAAATTTTTGGGGCCCTATTCCGGCTTTCCGCTGTAGTCAAGGCCGCCTTAGCGGGGGCATACCGGGCCTGCGTGGGCTTCCTTTGGTCGCCTCCGCGGCTCCGTATGCCCATCCGCTTCGGCGGTCTTGCCTGCCGCTGCAATCCGGGGGCCGGCCACCTCATTCTCAGCCCCCCTCATTTTAATTTACCTTTAACCTATGCTATCTCTACAACCGGAGGGTTTGTACTGCAAAATCGGAGATTTTTACATCGACCCCTGGAAACCCGTTCCCAGGGCGGTGATTACCCATGCCCATGCCGACCATGCCCGACGTGGTATGGGTGCCTACCTGGCTCCTTTTTATTCCAAAAATGTACTGCGCCTCCGCTTAGGTAAACATATCCGATTGGAGACCCTGGCCTTCAACGAAAAATACTACATCCGCGGTCTTTCAGTTTCGTTCCATCCGGCAGGACATATCCCCGGGTCCGCTCAAATCCGATTGGAATACCGAGGCGAAGTATGGGTTGTCAGCGGCGACTATAAAACGACTTACGATGGACTCAGCCATGCTTTTGAACCCGTACCATGCCATACTTTTATTACAGAAAGTACGTTCGGCCTGCCCCTGTTCCAATTCCCGGATCAACAGCTTGTATTTAAGGAAATGGAGACCTGGTATCGGCGTTGCCGACAGCAGAACGAACAAGCGGTCGTTTTGGCGTATTCTTTAGGGAAAGCCCAACGCGTAATGATGGGGCTGCATCACATGGGAATTCCGGTGGTGCTGCATTCCACCGTATGGGAAACTCAACAGGCCTTAAGCCAAAATGGATTTAGCTTGCCTAAAGCTCCGCGCTGGCTGGCCCGACAGAAGGAGGAGTTTAAAGATGCCGTTTTAATTGCGCCTCCGGGAGCAGCCCGCAATGGGAATTTCCTCAACAAACACCCACATCAACTCGCTGCAGCTTCAGGTTGGATGCACTTGCGCGGGTTGCGCCGAAGAGCCAATTATGAAAAGGGTTTTGTTCTTTCTGACCATGCCGATTGGAATGGCTTGCTGTATGCCATACGCGAAACCGGAGCAGAGCAAATCTGGATAACACATGGATATTCCGATGCGTTAAGCCGGCATTTGCGGGAGCAAGGTCTGCGTGCTCAAACCCTGGAAACCCATTTTGGAACTACAGAAGACGACAGCGAATGAAGGCCTTTATAGATTTATTTCAGGCCTTAGACGCCAGCAACAGCACCAAAACAAAAGTGAATTTGCTGGCCGATTATTTTCAACGGCATCCCAATTCCGATGGTCTTTGGGCCTTGGGACTTTTGAGCGGGCACCTGGGTGGACGACGCTTTAATACCGCGGCACTTAAGCAACTGGCCATGCAGCAGACCAAGCTCAGCGAGTGGCTTTTTGTAGAGTGCTACAGTGTGGCCGGCGATTTGGCCGAAACCCTAACCCACCTGTTTCCGGAACCGGAAAATCAAGGCATAGATCAAAGTCTAACCGACTGGATGCTTCGCATTGAAGAGCACAGAGCCTTGAGTGCGGAAGAGCAAATGGCCTTTGTGCTTCAAGCATGGAAATCCATGCCCTCAATCCAACGTTTTGTTTTCAATAAGCTCATTACCGGAGGGTTTCGGGTAGGCGTTTCCAAGGGCCTATTGGTCAAGGCACTTTCAATGGTGACCGGCCACAGTCCCGAAGAAATTCAATTCCGGTTAACGGGCAAATGGCAGCCCCAAACCACCACCTGGCAATCGCTATTGCTGGATTCCAACTCTGCCGCCGATTTAAGTAAGCCTTATCCTTTTTTTCTGGCGCATGCCTACCAACCCGAAGCGGCATTGCCCAATCCGGAATCCTGGCAAATAGAATGGAAATGGGATGGTATTCGCTGCCAATGGGTGCACCGCAACGGGCATTCTTTCCTGTGGAGTAGGGGAGAAGAGCTCATTACCGATTCATTCCCAGAACTGACCTCAGGAACAATGCCAATGGAAGGAGATTGGGTGTTGGACGGCGAACTGCTGCCCGGAAAACCGGGGGCTTGGCTTCCGTTCAGCGAATTGCAACGGCGGCTCAACCGAAAGCGCCTTAGTCCATCTCTGCTTAGGGACATTCCCGTGGGCTTCATGGCCTATGATGTATTGGAATTTCAAGGAAAAGACTTGAGGCAAGAACCCCTCCGTGAACGCCGGAGAATCCTTGAAAAGGCTTTTCGCCCCAGCTCTGCTCTGGAAATTTCTCCTGCGTGGTGCGGGCCCCTAGAATTGTGGACTGAAAAACGAAATCAGGCCTTGCAGCAGGGCGCCGAAGGAATCATGATAAAACAATTGGATTCCTTCTATGGCGTAGGAAGAAAACGGGGAGATTGGTGGAAATGGAAAGTAGAACCCCGCTCCTTCGATGCCGTGTTAACCTATGCCCAACGAGGGCATGGTAATCGAGCCAATATGTACACCGATTTCACCTTTGGTGTTTGGTCCAATGGAGAGTTGCTCACCGTTGCCAAGGCCTACAGTGGTTTAACTGCCAACGAATTGGCCGAGGTGAGTCGGTTTGTGAGTCGGCACACCTTAGATTCCTTTGGTCCCGTTCGCAGGGTTGAGCCGGTGTTGGTATTTGAAATCGGATTTGATGGGATTCAAGAAAGTTCAAGGCATAAAAGTGGGATTGCACTTCGATTTCCAAGGATATTTCGGTGGAGGAAGGATAAAACGGCCGATCAGGCAGACAGTTTAGCCACGTTACGGGAAATGCTTTGAGGTGGCCCGCGCCCCCGATTGAACCGGCAGCGGCCGCAGCCAAACCGATTGGGCCGGCCGGCGAGGAGGCGAGCTTGTGAGCCACCGCAGCCGCCTCGGCCCAGCGGTTTGGCAAGGCCGCTACAGGTGAAAGCGGGATTAGGCGCCCCCCAAACCTGCCTCTACAGCGCTGAAAAAGTCGAACCCCGCCTGAAAAACCTGCTCCGGCTGATCGGCATGCAACCAATGGCCTGCCGATGCAACGGTTTCCAATCGAGCATGTGGGAACCACTGCCGCAGCGTCGGCTCAGCATTTTCAGGAATGTAGGAGCTCTGCGCGCCCCGCAGGAACAAGCAGGGCCCCGAAAAGTGGGCCTGCGCAGACAAGGGTTTCCCCACCTCTTCAATGTGCTGGGCCAAGGCCTGTAAATTGATGCGCCAGGCCAAAGTTTCACCTTCCCAATACAGATTTTTGAGCAAAAACAAGCGCGTTCCCACGTCCAATCCGCTGCGAGCAAACGCCATTTCTGCCTCTTTCCGCTGCTTATATTGAGCAGGATTCAACTCTTGTAAGGCCTTGATAATGGCGGCATGGTGAACGGGATAGGCCCAAGGACCAATATCGGCCACCAACAGCGAACGCACCGATTCGGACGAGGTACAGGCCAGCTCCATCGCCACCTTACCCCCCATAGAATGGCCCAAAACATGCGCAGAACGCAAGGAGTGGGCACGCATATATTCCAGCACGTCCAGCGCCATTTCTGAATAGGAATGCGTTGGAAAATGAGGCGAACGCCCATGGTTTCGCAAATCCACCAAGTGGACTTCAAAATGCGTGCTCCAGCGCTTGCCCAAGGTCGACCAATTGTCGGCCGAGCCAAACAAGCCATGAAAAACCAGAAGCGGAGCACCGCTTCCGTGAATGGTAGAATGCAACATCGTTATTCGCTTAAAGGTTGACACAGGCGGCGGTACATCCCTGTGGTGTTTTTAAGTCCGTAGTCTAAGCAATCTGAAATGAAGGCATGGCCAATCGACACCTCTAGTAAATTCGGCAGACTGTGCACCAAAAATCCTAGATTTTGAAGATTTAGGTCGTGTCCGGCATTCAAGCCCAACCCGGCTTGAACGGCAGCTTGTGCCGCTTCAAGGTAAGGCTGTATGGCTCCCTTAGGGTCAACCGGGAATTGTGCAGCATAGGCCTCGGTGTACAGCTCAATGCGGTCGGCTCCAATTTTCGCCACCAACTCCATGGCCCGAGGCTCAGGATCCATGAAAATTGAAACTCGGCAGCTGAGCGACTTCAGTTCAGCCACCACCTCACGAAGAAAACCTTCATGGGTTTTCACATCCCAACCGGCATTGCTGGTTAACACATTGGGAGGATCTGGCACTAATGTAGCTTGAGCCGGTCGCACCTGCCGCAGCAATTCCAAGTAATCGGCAGAAGGATATCCCTCAATATTGAATTCTGTAGAAATGCTGGAGGCCAGCTCCAGCACATCGGCTTTGCGAATATGGCGTTCATCGGGCCGGGGATGAACCGTAATTCCATTGGCTCCAAACTGTTCTGCCTTTAATGCAAATTCAAGAACATTGGGCTCCTTACCCCCTCGGGCATTCCGCAAGGTTGCCACCTTATTTATGTTGACACTAAGTTGAACCATCAGTTGAACTAAAAAATCCGTTTATTTGTTCCATAAAGGTACGCTTTGTCTTAGGTTTGCGTTAAGAAGTTATGATGATGGCCCGCGATTTTGTTCTGGATGATATCCCGCCGCTGAAAACCAGCGATACGGGGTTGAAGGCCATTGCCTGGATGGAAGAGTTTAAAGTAAGCCACTTACCCATCATCAACGACGAAGATTATTTGGGCTTAATTACCGAAGACGACGTGTACCGCAACAACATGCCGGAAGAGGCGTTGGGGGCACATGGATTAAGCCTTCAAAAACCCTTTGTGCGCGCCGAAGACCACTTTTTAGAAGTTATCCGCTGTTTTCAAGAATGGGAATTGACCTTGCTTCCTATTTTAGATGAACAGGGCAAATACATGGGCTGCATCACCCTTTCGAATTTAATGCAGGGAATGGCTAGATTGAAAGGAGTAAACGAACCGGGTGCGGTGTTGGTTTTACAGGTACTTGACCGGGACTATTCCTTGGGGCAGATGGCTCAGCTGGTGGAAAGCAACGACGCCAAAGTGTTGAGCGTAAGTGTCATGGGAGTTCCAGACAGTTCCGAATTGGAAGTTCATTTAAAAATCAACCGCACCGATTTAAGCGCCATAGTAGCCACTTTTGTTCGGTTTAACTACAACGTGGCCGGAACATTTCAGGCTCAACGCGACTCCAATTTAGACGACAGATTTGGTCTGTTGATGCGGTATTTAGATATGGATTGATGGGCAACCCACGCCTGATATCAGCCGTACTCATCCTGCTCTCTGCACTTCCCGGAATTTGGGCCTGGTGGCCCAATAAAAATCGAAAAGTAACGCTGCTGCTGCTTCTTTTGTTGTTGGGAATCGTGGGCATAGGCTGGGGGCCCGCCCAAAGCCGACCTTTCTTTCTTTTTTTCTACCTCAGCGCCCTGAGCTGGATTGGATTTGCGCAACGGATTGGCAATGTCAATCCCATTCAACACTTGTTTCCGGCATTTGGAACCTTTAGCTTAATTTTCTTTCATCTTTTCGAGCAATTCCATTTTCCGGGCACCAAAATTTGGCTTGGATTGGCAGGATTGCTTTTTTTAATGGGTCTGCTTGTTGGCATCGCGAACGTCTTCAAGACGGGTATGTTGGCTAAACCATGGCATTGCAGAATTGGAAAGGAATACGATTGGCTGCTTGCTGTACCGATAACGGAAATGCTGTGCCTATACGGAATACACTTCCTTTGAACACTGCCATTCCAGCCAAAAAGGAATAACCCTACATGCTGGGCTTAGTCCAAAGAG
>JAQCBQ010000186.1 GCA_027621385.1 Bacteroidota bacterium
ATTGAAGTCTGGATACATCTTCAAGAAAGATACTACCCTAACTGAAACCTACATCAATGAGTTAAAGAAAACAGAGGGAGAGCAAGTATTTGAAGATGCACACACCATCAATCGGCGGGTATCTTTGAAAATATTATCGGAAGATTTCAAAGCGAGTCCGGCTAAACAAGAAGAAGAAGAATAAAAAAATTCAACGGCCCCTTGGGGCCGTTTTTTTTTGCCTTTCAAATTGCTGACCTTTGCGCTATGGATTTAAGTGCATACCATCAACGGGGCGTTTCCTCCGACAAATCAGAAGTACATAGGGCAATACAGCGTTTGGACAAAGGTCTATTTCCCAATGCCTTTTGCAAAATATTGCCCGACAGGTTGTCTGGAGACCCAGATTATGGATTAGTCATGCATGCCGATACCGCTGGGACAAAATCTGTTTTGGCCTATATGTATTACATGGAAACTGGGGATGCCAGTGTTTGGAAAGGCATCGCCCAAGATGCGCTGGTTATGAACCTGGATGATATGGCTTGCGCCGGATTGACCTCAGGTTTTGTAGTCTCTTCGCTCATTACTAGGAACAAGCATTTGATTTCTGGGGATGTGTTGCAGGCCTTGATTGACGGAACAATGGATTTAATTGAAGAATGGAAATCCATGGGCATTGAACTTTACCATGCCGGGGGCGAAACCGCAGATGCAGGAGATGTTGTGCGCACCATTGATGTTGGATTTACGGTTGCAGGCCGCATACGTCGGTCCGATGTAGTAGATATACATGTACCGCCCGGAGCCGTAGTGGTTGGCTTAGGTTCATCGGGCCAGAGCAGCTTTGAAAAGGAATACAACAGTGGCATTGGCTGCAATGGATTAACCTCTGCCAGGCATGACGTATTGAGTTCTGTCTATTCCGAGCGGTTTCCCGATACCTTTGCCCCTCAATCTCCCGCCTCATTAACCTATTGTGGACAGCATCAACTCAGCGATATCGAACCCACAACCGGAATGAGCATTGGGAAATTATTGCTCTCCCCCACCCGTCCATTTTTCCCCATTCTGCACCAGTTTTTACCCGCAATCCGTAATCAAATTTATGGAATGGTACACCTGACAGGTGGAGGACATTCCAAGGCTCTTAAATTCTTGGAATCTGTTCGAGTAATCAAAGACCATCCATTGCCCATTCCTCCCTTGTTTGAATTAATCCAAACGAGCAGTGGTACTTCAGATGCGGAAATGCATACCGTTTACAACATGGGGACTCGGCTGGAAATTTATTGCAGCGCGCAGGCGGCAGAAACAATTTTAAAAACAGCGATGGAAGCAAACATCCCGGCCGCAGTGGTGGGCTACACTGAAGCTGCCCATCAACCCGAAATTCGAATTCATCGTCCTGGAAAACCTGAAATCTGTTTAAAGAAATGAGGCTGTTGGATCGTATTGCTCCGTTGGAGGAAACATTAAAAGAATTAGAAATCAAATTATCGGACCCTGAATTGTCCGGCGATGTAAAGCAATTTATTGCAGTTCAGCGGGAATATGCCCGGTTGCGCGAAATAGTTGATTCTGGAAACCAATATCGAATTTTATTGGCCAACTTGCAGTCTGCCAAAACCATGCTTTTGGAGGAAGACGATGAGGATATGCGAGGGCTGGCCCGAGAAGAAATACTCTCTCTTGAGTCTCAATTGCCCGCGTTGGAGGAACAACTCCGACAATTATTGGTCCCCAAAGATCCCGAAGATTACAAGAATGCCATTTTAGAAATCAGAGGTGGAACTGGAGGCGATGAAGCGGCCATCTTTGCCGGAGATTTATACCGCATGTACTCTAGATTTTGCGAGGAACGGGGGTTTACCATGGAACCGGTAGAGCTTACCCCCGGAACGGCAGGAGGGTATAAAGAAATCATTGTGAATGTAATTGGGGCAGATGCCTATGGAACCTTGAAATTCGAATCTGGCGTTCATCGGGTGCAACGTGTACCTGCTACAGAAACCCAAGGAAGAATTCATACCTCAGCCGCTTCGGTGGTTGTACTTCCCGAAGCGGATGAACTTGATGTGCATATCAATCCCAATGACATCCGAAAAGACACCTTTTGTTCCTCTGGAGCAGGCGGTCAATCGGTCAATACTACCTATTCCGCCGTGCGCTTAACCCACATCCCCAGCGGAATCGTGGTCAGCTGCCAAGACGAACGTTCTCAACTTCGGAATTTTGATAAAGCCATGCAGGTTCTTCGCAGTCGATTGTATGAAATGATGAACCGAGAGCGCATGGCCAACATTGCCGGCAAGCGAAAATCAATGGTATCTACGGGTGACCGCTCAGCGAAAATCAGGACATACAATTTTCCACAATCAAGAATTACCGACCATCGAATAAATTTCTCCATGTACGACCTGCCCGCCGTCATGAATGGCAATTTATGGCCGATGATTTCAGCCTTACAAACGGCAGAAAATGCACATGAATTTCAAGAAGAATCCAATGGATAATCGAATTCCTTTAATGCAATCTATGCAGGCAAAACGCTCTTGCCTATGTGTGGGCCTCGACGTTGATTTTGATGCCTTGCCCGCTGAAGTTCTAGGAGCCGAAGACCCGATTTTTGAATTCAATCGCCGAATTATTGATGCGACACTCCCCTTTTCCATTGCCTATAAATTAAATACGGCCTTTTATGAATGCCATGGCTCTGCCGGTTGGGAAGCCTTAGAAAAAACAGTTCGGTACATTGGAAGTTCTGCGCTCAGCATTGCCGATGCCAAGCGTGGTGATATAGGCAATACGGCCAAAGCCTATGCCCAAACTTTTTTTAAACAGATTCAAGCCGATGCAGTCACCGTATCTCCATATATGGGCGGCGATAGCCTTCTGCCCTTTCTGGAATATTCCTCAAACTGGACAATTGCGCTAGGCCTGACATCGAATCCAGGAGCAAAAGACATTCAAATGCTGGCTCTTACAGAGGGCAAATGCGTTTTCGAAAAAACCATGGAGCTTCTAAGTTCACTTTCTGGTCCGGAACAACTTATGTTCGTGGTGGGCGCAACCCGCCCGGCTGAGCTCAAAAAACTGAAGCAGAAATTCCCGGAATATTTCTTCTTGATTCCCGGAGTGGGAGCTCAGGGAGGAAGTCTAAATGAGGTTTTAGATGCCATGGGGCCAAATCCAAAGGCCATCATCAACGCAAGCCGAAGCATAATCTATGCCGGAAAGGGCAGCAATTTTGCCGAAATGGCCGCCCATGCTGCCCAGCAAATGCAAACGGAAATGGAAGGATATTTTCAAAATTCGTAAATTTGAACATGAAGTTCATTGCATTTGTTACGGTCTCCATTTTAAGCTTCACGCTGGCATTCGCTCAAAAAGCAAAGGATGAAAAACTTGGAAAACCGCATAAAGACGACTATTTGTGGTTTTTTCAGGATCGTACCTTAGGCGGCCTTCAGGTGCACGACAGCTTATTTGGTAGCACGAATCGGGTGAATTATCAAATTCGGGTAGGATATATTCCTACGGCGAAAGAATGGGGGGTAGATGTTCGACTTGAAGGGGCTGAACGCAGTGTTTTTCGGTTCACCAAAGAACAGGCAGATTCGTTGGTGATGGTGTCTTCAACTAAGTTTACCTGGGAAATGACGGCCTTTATTTTGCGTTATTTGAAAGGCTCGGAACAGTATGTGGTTTACCTTATTGATGCGGACAAAGGGCTGTATTCGCGCAGCCCCCGCATTCCCATTTCTTGGAAATTTGAACCGGAGTTTTTTGATCATCGGGCATTTACGCTGATGCTCCCAGACGGGGAAGTACCCTTGGTTTTAGATAAATAGGGGGGCTATTCCGGCTTTCCGCTGTATTCGCCTTCCTGAACCCAGGTTTTACTGCCTGCCGGCAGTGGCTCCTCGCGTCGCCCTGCCAACAGGGTAAAACCAGGGTTCAGGTTCGGCTCATGCCGCTGCAATCCGGGCCCCGGGCCACCTCCATGAAAATCGCCCTGCTTTTACCTATCTTTGAACAAAATCTAGAATTATGTACCTCGGTTTTAAACACATGCACTTAACCCTATCCTACTTTGTGCTTTTCTTACTTATAGCCGTGATTTTGGTCTCTTTCCTGCGCCGATCTGGACACGTTTCCTATGCCGGGGGATTTAAGAAAGTGGTTCTTGCCGGATTCATTTCCGCACACCTACAGTTGGTATTCGGATTATATCTGTGGTTTTCCGGTCCATGGTGGCCCATTCAAATGAAAGATTCTTTTTTTCGTTTTCGAGGCTTCGAACATCCGGTAACCATGCTGATTGCCATTGTGCTAATTACCATTGGCTATTCCAAAGCCAAACGCGCTCAAACCGATGCGAAGGCCTACAAAGCCCTGTTTGGCTTTTGGCTTGCAGGCCTGTTGCTCATTTTACTTCGCCTTCCTTATGAGGCCTACTTTTCGTTTGCTCATTAATTCGGCTGCCAGTACTACATAATGATTGAAGGCAAAAGCGCGCGGAGCGAACGGGCCCTTTTGGTGGGATTAATCCACCGGGAGCAGCCCCAAGAAAAAATGGAAGAATACCTGGCCGAATTGGCCTTCCTGGTTGAAACTGCAGGAGCAACCTGCGTAGAACGAGCCCACCAAAAACTAGACCGGCCTCACCCTGCCTATTTTATAGGACCCGG
>JAQCBQ010000187.1 GCA_027621385.1 Bacteroidota bacterium
TCCGACAAAAAACCATCCGCTTAATGGTCTCGGCCTCGTAATCACCGGTAATGCTGGCATCAAACCCCGATTCCCTCCAAATTTCCATCCAAACCTCCATGCTGTCACTTTTCCAATACACCTCGTCGGCCAACTCGTTTTTGTAATAGCGGCGCTCCGGAGTCCCCCAAATTTTTAATGCCTTTGGATAGGTGTCCCCAAGCCTAAATCCATACACTTGCCCACGAAATCCATACCCGCCTTCAAACCAGCTGCATACCAAACCGATGACCTGTTCTTCTTTCGGATTTGTATAAAAAATCAAACCCTTTTGAGCATACAATTTTAAGTTGCCCATGCTTTTCTCTGGAGCACCCAATTCATCCAATACCTGTCCATACATGGCTCCCAACACCGGAACATCTGAAGGGCCAACGGCTGCCGACCGCCGCACATGGCAAGCGGAAATACCCAAAAGCAAGCTTGCCAACACCAGGCAATGCAGCCTCATCCCTTCAATTGCTGCAAAATACCTCTGGCCGTTGGCTCTAAGATAAGCCGCCCTGAAATTCCTGCGCGCTCTTGCAATAGGCCATCCCAATGCTCGGTTCCCGCCCAACACACTTTTTTGATGTTCGTTAGCGCATCGCGGCTGCTCTGAGCCAAGCGCTGAGCCAGCTGTTGAACGGCCGCATCCATATCTTGGACTTCGTCGAACACTTCCATAAACAGGCCCTTTTCTCGAGCCCATGCGGCCGATTTCCATTCCGTGGCATTGAACGCCATGTCGGAATAGGCGCTCAACCCCATTTTTCGCTCCACGGCGGGACCAACCACAAACGGCCCTATTCCTACGGCCAGCTCACTGAGTTTAATTTGAGATGCCTGGGTGGCGAAGCAATAATCGACCGATGCCGCCAAGCCCACTCCGCCTCCAACCGCTTTTCCTTGCACCCTGCCTATTATGGGCACGGGGCAAGTTCTACAGGCATTAATGACATGCGCAAAGCCCATAAAAAACGCGTCGGCATCTGCCCTATTGTTTAAAGAAAGCAACTCATCAAACGAGGCTCCCGCACAAAAGGCCTTCTCGCCTTCGCTGCGCAGTACTATAACATGTACCTCAGGCCGTTGTCCCTCTGTTGCAATGGCTTCGGCCAATTTTTTTAACACCCTGCCCGGCAGGCTGTTGCTTTTGGGGTGAAAAAACGAAACCGTACTTATTCCAGCAATGCGTTCTACCTGAACGTCTCCTTCGTTCAAATAAACAGATGCATCTTGTGCCATATTTTATGCGTTTTTACGTTGAACCAAGGTTAAGATGGTGGCCAATGCAACGGTTTCACCCGTTTCGTCGTACACTTCAACCAACCATTTTACAATACCGCGGGGTAGGTCCTCCGGATTTTTTTGCTCCTGGGCAATTTTTTCTTTTACCGTTAATCGAACTCCAATGGTGGCTCCAACGTACACAGGCTTGGTAAACCGGCAGTCTTCCAATCCATAGTTGGCCAATACCGGCCCTTTCTTTGGGTCAACGAACAATCCCGCTGCGGCCGACAAAATAAAATAGCCATGGGCAACCCTTCGCTCAAATAGTGTGCCTTCCAGCGAGGTTTCATCCATGTGGGCATAGAAATTGTCTCCGCTGATGTTGGCAAAATTTACAATGTCGGTTTCGGTAACGGTTCGTTTGTGCGTGGTTAAGGTTTCTCCAATGCTCAATTCTTCAAAATACTTGCGGAACGGATGAACCAATTCTTCGGTTTGCTTGCTGCCCGGCTGATAAACTTGGGTTATGGCGGTTAAGGTGCTGGGACTTCCTTGAATCGCCGTACGTTGCATGTAATGCATAACGCCACGTATGCCACCCATTTCTTCGCCTCCGCCCGCTCGGCCGGGACCACCATGCACCAGGTGAGGCATAGGCGAACCATGCCCTGTGCTTTCTTTGGCGCAATCCCGGTTGTTGATCAACAACCGACCGTGCATGCAGGCCGCTCCTAAGGTGACTTCGGTGGCAAAGATGTCATTGTAGGTGACGATACTACCCACCAAACTGCCGCCGCCCAGCTTAGCCAATTCAATGGCTTCGGCTGTATCTCGGTATCCCATAAGGGTGCATACCGGACCAAAGGCTTCTATGGAATGGGCGGCGCTGTTGCGAAGCGGGTCGCGGGCAAGCAGTACCAAGGGGGCCATAAATGCGCCCTTTTCTCGGTTTCCGCCCATGACTTCAAAATGGGGGTCAGATCCATGGTACACATCGCAGCTTTGCAGCAACTCTTGCACTTTGGCCTGAACGTCGCTCAATTGGTTTTTCCCTGCCAAGGGGCCCATTCGAACGCCTTCAATACGCGGATCTCCAATGGTGTTTTTGCTCAGTTTTTCTTTAAGTGCCTGGCCCACGGCTTCTTGCAATGCTTCAGGCACAATAACCCGGCGAATGGCGGTGCATTTCTGACCGGCCTTCACGGTCATTTCACGCAATACGTCTTTAATAAACAGGTCGAATTCCGGCGTACCGGGTTGGGCATCCGGGCCAAGTATGCAGCAATTCAAGGAATCGGCCTCCATGTTAAACCGTACCGAGCGGCGAATAATAGAGGGATGGGCCTTGAGTTTAAATCCGGTATCGGCCGATCCGGTTAGGGTAACCACATCTTGAGAATCCACATAATCCAGCAAATTGCCTGCGCTGCCGCAAATAAGTTGAAGGGCGCCTTCGGGTAAAATGCCCGACGCAGCGATGTCGCGCACCACGGCTTCAGCCAAAAAGCTGGTCAACGTGGCGGGTTTAACCAAGGCAGGAACGCCCGCCAGTAAATTCACCGCAATTTTTTCCAACATTCCCCATACCGGGAAGTTAAAAGCATTGATATGTACAGCAATGCCTTCAAGCGGAACGGCAATATGATGTCCGATAAAGCTGCCGCCCCGCGAAAGCATTTCAGGAGCGCCATCTACATAAAATGGGGTGTCGGGCAGTTCCCGGCGCCCTTTTGAGGCGTACACAAACAGGTTGCCAATTCCACCGTCAATATCAATCCAAGAATCAACGCGGGTAGCACCGGTAGCGCTGCTGATGGCATAATAGGCTTCTTTACGTTCGCTCAAATACATGGCTAGCGCTTTCAGCATGCGGGCCCGTTCGTGAAAGGTCATTTTTCGAAGAGCGGGGCCACCCGTTTTGCGGCCATAATGTAGAATCGATTCGAAGTCTAAGCCTTGAGTGCTGGCCCTTGCCAGTTCGGTACCCGTTGAGGCATCGTGTAGGATTTGGCCATCGCCTTCGCCGGCAATCCAGCGACCTAGCACGTAATTTTCCAGTTTTTTAATGTCGGTTCCTATCATGGGGCGCAGAATTAAAGCTGTTGCTAAGGTACAAAAATGGCCTAGGCCAAGAAAGAAGTTGAGGCAATAAAACCAAAATCTAGAGAAGGAATTAACCTCCGTAATTCAACAGAAAGGACTTTAAAAATCCGTTCAAATCGCCATCAAGAACGGCTTGGGCGTTCGAGGTTTCAAAATCGGTTCGAAGGTCTTTCACCAACTTGTAGGGGTGCAGTACATACGAACGAATTTGCGAGCCCCATTCAATTTTCTTTTTATTCCCCTCAATCTCGGCTCGGGCTTCGTTGCGTTTGCGCATTTCATTTTCGTAGAGCTGCGATTTCAACATGCGCACTGCATTTTCTTTGTTTTGCAGCTGGCTTCGGCTCTCTTGGTTTTTAATGATGATGCCGCTGGGCTTGTGGTACAGGCGAACTGCCGTTTCAACCTTGTTCACGTTTTGTCCTCCGGCTCCGCCCGACCTAAATGTTTCCCATTCAATGTCGGCATCTTTAACTTCAATATCGATGGTGTCGTCGATCATCGGATACACATACACCGAGGCGAAGCTGGTATGGCGCTTGGCATTGGCGTCGAAGGGCGAAATACGCACCAATCGGTGCACGCCGTTTTCGCCTTTCAAATATCCATAGGCATGTTCGCCTTCAATTTGTAGGGTTACCGATTTAATGCCGGCCACGTCGCCGTCCACATAGTCGGTTTCAATGACTTTGTACCCGTTTTTTTCTGCCCACATCAGGTACATCCGCATAAGAATGGAAGCCCAATCGCAGCTTTCGGTGCCACCGGCTCCGGCGGTAATTTGCAGAACAGCACTCAGGCCGTCTTCTTTGCCCGACAGCATTTTTTTGAATTCCAGTTGGTCCAGGCAGGCTAAAGCTGCATTGCGGGCCTCTTCCAATTCGGCTTCACTGGCTTCGCCTTCTTTAAAGAAATCAAAAACCACTTGCACATCGTCCAAGGCCGATCCCGCCGCGGCAAACTCCGCCAGCAATTTCTCCAAAAATCGGATGTTTTTTTCGGTTGCTTCCGCCTCTTTCGGCGAATTCCAAAAATCCGGATCCTGTCGTTTCAGGTTTTCTTCTTCCAGTTCTATGGCTTTCGAAGCCACGTCAAAGTGACCCCCTCAGCGCATCCAGGCGCCTAACCATCTCTTTAATATGATCCTGCGTAACGGCCATATCGAGTGCTTTAAAGTGAATACAAACGCTGGCGTTCTACCGCCTATCGCGGCAAAGATAGGCAAAGAGTTCGAGCCTTTTGAATTTGACCGCCCATTGGGTAAGGACCAGGTTGTTTTTTTGGGGGCGGCAGCCGGGCTTTCAGGGGGAG
>JAQCBQ010000188.1 GCA_027621385.1 Bacteroidota bacterium
AATTTAGCCTTCCTGTTGTTGGCCGTTACCGCCATTTGCGGTGGGTTCCTATTGCGCGATGCTCCTGTTCAAGACGTCGGTTTGCAATTGGGCAATAAAGCGCCTGAAATAAAAATGGCCAATCCCGACGGGCAGGAATTGAAATTGTCGGATTTAAAAGGATATGTGGTATTGATTGATTTTTGGGCTTCGTGGTGTGGGCCGTGTCGCAGAGAGAATCCTTTTGTAGTAAAGGCTTATCAAACCTTTAAGGATAAAAAATTTGTGAATGGCAAAAAGGGTTTTGTCATCTTTAATGTATCCTTAGATCAAAACAAGGCAGCTTGGGTTGAAGCCATTCGCAAAGATGGACTGGCATGGAAATGGCATGTTTCAGATTTAAAATACTGGAACAATGCTGCAGCTCGGCAATATGGAATCAATTCGATTCCCTCCAATGTCTTGATTGATGGGAATGGAATAATAGTTGCCAAAAATTTGCGTGGACCAGCCTTAGAGCAACAACTGACGGCATTGCAGAAACCCTAATCGTTCAAGCAGGAAGACCGACAATTTGTCACCTTTTTTGCTTCTGGCAAACCCTTTGATGCATGCGTTGGAAAAATTTAAGTTTAAGCCGTATGAAATCATCCACCGGTAAAGGGAAAAAGAAAGGAGGGGCATCCGCCGCAGAATCTACCGAAGAGCGCCCATCAGCGATGTCTGATTCAACCTCAGGGCAACAGGAATCCACTGCAGAGGTCGAGGTGAATTGGGAGCAGAAATTAAAGGATTCAGAATACAAATACCTTCAGCTGTATGCTGAATTTGATAATTTCAGGAAGCGTACCGCGAAGGAGAGGCAAGAGCTGATTCAAACAGCTGCAGCTCCTTTATTTAGGGCCATTTTGCCAAGTTTGGATAACCTTGAACGGGCATTGAAAAACATGCGTGACTCCGGCGCCCGGGAAGAAGACATTAAGGGCATTGAATTGATTCAGCAGCAATTGTTGCGTGATTTGGCTGAACGCGGATTGGAAGTCATGGATGTGGTAGGTCAGGATTTCAATTCAGATGAGCACGAGGCCATTACTCAGGTGCCGGGTGGGCCTGAAATGAAAAATAAAATTATTGACGTGTTGGAAAAAGGCTACACCATTCATGGCAAAATACTACGGTATGCCCGCGTCGTTGTGGGCAGCTAAGTCAAAAAGAAACCATGGCAAAACGAGATTATTACGACATACTTGGTGTAAGTAAGACCGCATCTGCGGAAGAAATTAAAAAGGCCTACCGCAAATTGGCCATTCAATTTCATCCGGATAAAAACCCAGGCAATGCCGAAGCGGAAGAAAAATTCAAGGAAGCTGCCGAGGCCTATGAGGTGCTCTCAAACCAAGAGAAGCGCCAAAATTACGACCGCTTTGGCCATTCAGGTCCACAGATGGGCGGTGGGGGCTTTGGTGGTGGAATGGACATCAATGATATTTTCGAGCAGTTTGGGGATATTTTTGGAGGTGCTTTTGGGGGGAGTTTTGGCGGGTCAAGAGGTGGTGGACAGCGGGGAGGTCAGCGCGGAACCAACATTCGGATTAAACTTAAATTAAGTCTGGAAGAAATTTCAGAGGGAGTAACCAAAAAAATAAAAGTCAACAAATATTCCTCTTGTTCAACCTGTCATGGAAGCGGAGCAAAGGCGGGAACTCAACCCCGAACCTGTTCAACCTGCCAGGGCAGTGGGCAAGTAACTCAGGTTACCAACACCTTTCTTGGTCAAATGCGAACAGCGAGTGTCTGCCCCAGCTGTCAAGGACAAGGCAGCATCGTGACCGATAAATGCACATCGTGTCGGGGCGAGGGGATTGAGCGGGGTGAAGAGGTCATTGAGGTTCGAATTCCGGCCGGCGTTGAGGAAGACATGCAGTTGAGCATGCGGGGTAAAGGCAATGCCGGGCAACGTAATGCTCCTGCCGGAGATTTATTGATTGTGATTGAAGAGGAAGAACATTCGATTTTTAAACGGGACGGGCAGCATATTTTTTACGATCTGTATTTGAATATTGCCGATGCCGCTTTGGGTACCACGGTGGAAATTCCAACCTTAAGTGGGAAAGCCCGAGTAAAAATTGATGAAGGAACTCAGTCGGGTAAAACCCTGAGATTGAGAGGGAAAGGCCTGCCTTCAGTCAATAGCGGACAACGGGGTGATATGTTTGCTACCATCAACGTATGGACACCTCAAAATTTGAGCAATGAAGAACGAAAAATGCTGGAGAGTTTGAGGGGAAGTGCCAATTTCGAACCCAATCCGGATAAAAAGGACAAAGGCTTTTTCGACCGGATGCGGGAATTCTTCCGGTAAAACGGATCCAACAACCGGTTGCAAAAAAAGCAGAGTGGAATTAAACCCCCACCCTGCTAACCCTTTATTATCAATTGACCATAATGTCAACGTGCTGCCTGGCTGAATCGCCGGATTGGGTAAATACCATAACCTCGAAATGGTAATCTCCGGCTGCTGCTGTTGCAGGAACAACAATTTCATGGTGGTGAACATCTACATCCTTTCCGGTTAGAGGCCATTCCTGATTCACTTCCCATGATGAAGTCCCCTCGGGATGAATTTCAATCCTGTATTTTGAAAGTTCCTCACCGGCATGTACATGCATGTCAAAGTGAATGTCATCGCCGATCGAAAAGGCTTGTCCGTTTGTGGGGGCCAGCAATTCTACAGAGAGTTCGTGGCTCTCTGAACAGGCCGAAAATCCCACAGCTGCCATCAATAGAGTGGTTAATGCTAATGTTGTTTTCATGGTATGAATTTAGAATTTAGGATAAAGATACGCATTTAATCCAATGTTGCAACATTGTTGCAATATTGGATTTTGATTCGCCCATTTCTTTAAAAATCGTACATGAAGATGTAAAATGGTGGAAGAGAGGGGATGCAAAACAAATGTTAGGTTTACACATCAAATGAACTTACCTTGGCGGTATGAATACATTGGGATTTAAGTTCAGGCTGCTGTTGTTTTGTTTTTCAGTAGTTCCTGCGTTTGCGCTTGCTCAATTGCCCACGGGTTGGTATCCGGCCGGCAGCAATTGGAAAAACTACCGCATCGAATTGAAGGCCAAGGAGGGCAGAAAAGGGGGCTCGGCGGCCCGATTGGACTGTTTAAAAGATACTGTGAACGGGTATGGCTCCTTGATGCAGGATTTTTTGCCCGGGGAGTATTTGGGGAAGCGCATTCGGATTGGTGCATGGGTAAAAACCCAGGACGTTGAGCAATGGGCGGGAGTTTGGGTTCAGGTGGCGAAAGATACCGATGAAAAGCCCCTGTGTTTTGACAATATGGCAGACCGACCCATTTCAGGGAGTACCGATTGGACCAAGTACGAATTGGTGGTGGATGTTCCCTGGGAAGCAAAGGTGATTTTAATGGGCGGCATTTTAAATGGAACGGGCAGCATGTGGCTGGATGATTTTAGCGTTGAGGTGGTAGATCGAACTACTCCAACCACAGGGCGTGGCAACAACTACTTCTTACCCCTGGAGAAACCCACCAATTTATCGCTGGACTAATCCTTCTATCGTTCCCAGAGGTCTTCCTCAAAGTTTCGGAGGTCTTTTTTAATCTCTTCGCTTTCAAGCAGGATGTCTAGCCCTTGAGCGAAATCGGCCAATTCACGGTCAAACACATTGTCTTTTTTATAAATCATGGAATGGAACATTCTGTTTCTGAATAGGTCTTGGTAACTCATAGGGCTGGCCAAGTTGCCCGGATTGTAGCAGTGGTACGAGTTCAGAATGGGTTCAACATCGCTAAACTTCATCCAAAAGGCATTTGCCAATCCTTCTTGTTCGCCGCTAATGGGGTCGGTTTGCAGCAGCACCAATCCAAGTCCTAAAATTCGGAAGTCCAATTGGCTGCGTTGCCGGTCGAAAAACCATTCTTCCTTCAGTTGGAAATACCGAATGGAAATGGGGTCAAATGGGTTGGAAATGGCGGTAGGTTTTTCCAGGTATGGAGGCTCGGGCGAAGCCAACATAAAGGTGTCTGTTTTTAGCCAGATGTTCGACATTTCTGTGGGCGTCAATGGCTCACTGAACGCATCGTCTCGGTAGGCAGGAATGCCGTTTTCCATGGCCAATTTCAACGCTTTCCACAGAGGTATTTGTCGTGCGGCACTCGGCATTTCGCTGAGCAGGGGCAGGTTCATTTTTTGTCGCACATCGACAAAGCGCCAATACCTTCCTGCCCACATGACATCGGCTTGCCTCAAGAATTGCCGGCCGGAAGGTTGAGATAGGATTGAATCTTGTTGCCAGGCATGGTCTCCGCTGTAGCTCAACTCTTGGCCGTTAAGTATGGACATGGGGAAAAAAAGAGCAATAATTAGGTAGCGCATGGCGATGGGATTTGAATACAGAACGTGCCGGCATCTAGTTTTTGTATATTCATCGCTCTATTTTAGTAATCCCGCCGATTCTTTCGGCTATCTTTACTCTAAGAACAGATTCAAATGGAAGCCTATCATGACTTGTTGAGAAGCATCTTGGCCAACGGGGTTCGTAAAGAAGATCGAACAGGCACAGGAACAATCAGTTTGTTTGGTTACCAAACCCGATAT
>JAQCBQ010000189.1 GCA_027621385.1 Bacteroidota bacterium
GTCTCCAAACCACTGATGCCCCAATTCATGGGCGGTTAAATCCCGGTTAAAAAAGCCTTGGGTTGTCATGGTTTGATGTTCCATGCCTCCGCTAAAGGGAGCCATGCAGTGCCCATATTTTTCATCGGCAAAGGGATAGGGACCAAATAATTTTGAAAATTCTTCCATCATTGGAACCGTTTCATCGATGTCCGCCTGGAAATTGGGTAAGGTGGCCGGATTATCGTAGATGTAGTTCAAGATGTAGACCGGTGCTGAATTCACCGGATAAGCTGTAATGGCATATTCTACATAGGTGGAAACCGACACCGATAATAAGTAGTAATCGATGGGGTGGCGGTGTACCCATTGGTACCTGTGCCGATTGTTGGATGCGGGGGTTATGGCCTCGAGCAATCCATTGGAACCGGCCTTGTTTTCGGTGGAGGTGGTAATCCAAATCCGACACGAATCAATCTTGTCGGTCAGGCTTTGTTTGGCCGGCCACCAATCGCGCGCAGAATAAGGCTGCGACAACGACCAAGTCACTTGATTCCCCCATGTAGGACTACTTCCATTCGATAATCCATTAAAAAATCCTCCATTGGGTGGACTACCGGCATAGGTAATAGAGGCAACAAAGGTCTGACCTTGAGGAATACTGTTGGTTAAATTGGCCGTAACTACGTTTCCAGTTCGCTGAAAAGGTACAATTTGCCCGTTGATGCTCAGGTTAGAAATGCTTAAATTGGAATGCAATTCAACCACATATTGATTTAAGGCTTGAAGGGCCTTGGCATGGGTAGTGGCTGTCCCTGCAACAGCATTGGAGGTTCGCTCCAAGTCCAATTCCAAATGCACATAGGTGACGTCGTACAGGTTGGTCCCCGGTACATCCATGTGTACGCTGGGTAGGTTCACCCCCGTTGTTGCTTTTGAAATGGAACATGGATGTTGACTAAATGCATTGGCAGCAAATGCAAATCCTACGAATACAGGAATTAATTTCATGGCACAAAGATAAGGGTATAACCTTGAAAATTACCTTTCTTATTCAAGGGGCTGGTTATGAGTGTTTTTGAATAGGAATAAAAGAAAAAGCGGCCCGGACAAATCCGGACCGCTTTCGTTTTTTTAAACCTTGAATTCTCAAGGCCAATTTGAAATTACTTGATGAATGGCATGGCCACACGTACGTCGTTTCCAGTCAAGGTCAAGAAATACTGACCTGAAGACAAGGCGCTCATGTTTACAGTTAGGCTGTTGCTGCCTTCTACCAATGAAACTTCACCTAGATTGGCCACTTCACGACCCAATGTATTCACTACCGTCATTGTAGCGTTCATGGAACGGTTTGAATTGAACACCAATGTAGATACTTCGTTTACCGGATTGGGGAACAAATTCATTTGACTTAATCCGCTTGCATTTTCCAACGACATTACCGGAGTCAATTCAACTAAGTTGCCGCCTTCAGGGAAAGCAACCCAAAGACCAAACGGTTGCAGATTGCTTACATTCTCATCGTCAGGAGTTAAGAAACCAGTAGCGAAAATGGTTAAACCGTAGCCTGATAAGCTGGTTAAGGGAGCAGCAAAAGTGGCAACCGTTGTGTTGTTGTCGTTTGCAGGTGTAATGCGAATTTGTCCGTCAGCAATGGTAGGAATTGGCAAATACCCTTGGTACTCACCAAAACTGATGTCATCAACCAAAACAGTTCCGGTAGAACCAACGGCATCAACCATCGGAGCATCAGGAGAATGATGGAATACTGCAATACTTACAGTAGTTGGGGAAGTTGACCAAGGAAGTGAGTTGGCAATTACATCCAAACCAAAATCAACACTGCTGCCATTTACAGAAACGGAGTTGGCAAAGTTGGTTCCGCTTGTGTTGGCCAACCCTGCTGCAACTACTTGGTAGGTGGTATTCCGCATTAAAGTGGCAGGAATTTTAACCAATGCACCGGAAGTGTCAGGAGAATTGGGAGCTGAAAACAGAATCCGGTAAGAATCAGAAGGAGCCAACAGGTAGGGAGTAGATTGCAAATAACCTACATTGTCAAAAGGGATTACATCTCCTGCAGAAGTTACTACATCAATGTCAACAGAAGCTACCATGGGGTCAGGAGAGTTGTGTACAATTTGAACGCGGCTCACATCCACCTGAGGAAGCTGAAGCACTGTGCCATCAGGCAAGGCTACAAACAACCCAAATGCAGGCTCACCCGTGGCTGGACTTAATTTACCAGAAGCAAACAATACTCCGGCAGCTCCAGCAGCATTCAATGTAGCCAATGGAACGCCAAACCCTTCAACCATGGTGTTGAAATCTGTGTCTGGAGTTAGTAAAGTCAATAAATCGGAAGCTGGCAAGCTTGCAAAGCCTGAAAACGCTCCGAAGCCTAAGCTCGGTACGGCAGGGATCAAGGCATCCAGGTCGGTAAATACCGCTACTGCTGGAGCATCTGTACTTCCGTGGAAAATGTTTACATCAAAGTCATTTGGGTTAGCAGCAGCAAGAGCTCCTGTACCAAAAAACAAATCAAATGGAGTATTGGGGTCTCCAATTTCGCCAGCCGCTATGGCCACGTACGATGAACCTTGAGTTAAGGTAGGCAGGGCAAACGAAACCAGCGTATCGTTGATGGTTGTTCCCATTCCAAATTCAGGAGCAATGGCCACACGGGCACCTGAAAGTCCAGCAGGAACTTGTAAATAACCTGTAGCTTCACGAAATGCCAAATCTTCTACTAGAGGATTGGCCGTAAATCCTGAACCTAAGTTCACATAAATGTCAACCATACCTGCCGCAGGAGTTGGGCAGTTGTGGATGATTTGTACATTGGCATTTTGAGCCTGTACTGCAGCAAATGAAGCCGCTAAAGCAAAAATGGATAAAAATTGTTTTTTCATCATAAAGGTGTTTAAGTTAGCAGTTAAACACCCTACCTCTACTTTTGTTCTGCGTTTTTTAATTTCCGTTCTTTTATTTCTGCTTTATTTTTTCCGAATCCATTGAAATCATTGACTTTGCTTTAATTTGCACTGTTTTTCCATTTAACGGTTTTTAAGTGTTTCTTCCCCATGTATTCTCAACCCAATTCCTCCAATATTCGTTTTTTTACCTCTATTCTTGGTGAGGACCGGGTGCGCGTCGATGCAGAATCGCTGGCCTTAGCGGCTTCGGATATGACAGAGGATTTTGTGTTCTTGCCTTCCGTGGTGCTTTTTCCCGATTCAACCTTGCAGGTGAGTCAATTGATGGCCCATTGCTATGAACATCGCATCCCCGTTACTGTACGAGGTGCAGGCACGGGATTAAGTGGCGGCGCCCTTCCTGTACAAGGAGGAATTGTTCTTTCTACAGCCCGAATGAACGCTCAACCTACGGTTGATGCCCAAAATATGCAAGTGCATGTTCAGCCCGGTGTTATTACTCAGGTTCTGCAAGAATGTGTAGAAGAACATGGATTGTTCTATCCCCCCGATCCCTCCAGCCGAGGCTCTAGTTTTATTGGCGGAAATCTGGCCGAATCTTCCGGAGGGCCAAGGGCTGTTAAATATGGCGTCACTAAAGATTATGTGCTCAATCTGGAAGTGGTATTGGCCGATGGACGAATTATGGAAACCGGAGCCAACGTGCTAAAAAATGCCACCGGATACAATTTGACTCAATTGATGGTGGGCAGCGAAGGCACCCTGGCAATTATTACCCGAATTACCCTTCGACTTATTCCCCTTCCAACGTTACGCTGGACTTTCTTATTGCCCTTTACCGATGCTCAACGAGCGGTGTCGGCAGTAGCTCAAATCTTCAGCTCTGGCATTAGTCCCTCTGCCCTAGAATTCATGGAAAAGGAGGCCATTGAATACACCCTTTCCAACCGCCCCGATTTAAGTTTCCCGGCAAAGAACCTGTCAGAAGCGTATCTGTTGATTGAGTTGGATGGATTCGATGAAGATGAGCTGCAGCGGCAAACCGACCGCATGCTACCCGTGCTTGAAGCCTATGAACCCGAAGACGTTTGGATGGCCACCACCGCTTCTGAAACTGAAGGACTTTGGAAGGTTAGGCGAAGCATCGGCGAAGCCGTGAAATCCCATTCCATCTATAAGGAAGAAGATACGGTGGTGCCCCGCTATCATTTGCCCGAATTGCTTCGGTTTGTTAAGCTTTTGGGGGCTGAATATGGCTTTCAGTCGGTCTGCTATGGGCATGCCGGCGACGGCAATCTGCACGTCAATATTCTTCGTTCAAATTTGACCGAACAGCAGTGGCAGGAAGAACTTCCAAAGGCCATCCGGAAGTTATTCATAAAGGTGAAAGAACTGGGCGGAACATTGTCGGGGGAACATGGCATTGGTTGGGTACAGAAACCGTACATGGATGTGGTGTGCAGCCCTGCCCAGCTCGAAATGATGAAGGGCATCAAGGCGGTGTTCGATGCCCGCGGCATTCTGAATCCGGGGAAAATTTTTCCGGATTAACCCCGTTTCCGATTCTGGATTTTAGTTGG
>JAQCBQ010000010.1 GCA_027621385.1 Bacteroidota bacterium
CAATAACAACCATGTCGACCCCTGCCGAAACCAACGCGTGCAAGCGTTCGTTGGAATCGCCCCCCACTCCAATGGCTGCGGCTACTCGCAACCTACCCATCTCATCTTTGCAGGCATTGGGCCTTTCTCTTGCCTTAATTATGTCTTTGTAGGTCAACAAACCAACAAGGCGTCCGTCGGCATTTACGACGGGTAATTTTTCTATTTTAAATTCTTGCAAAATTGATTCAGCCCCGGATAAATCTTGCCCCTCTTTGGCTGTTACCAAATTGTTTTTGGTCATTACTTGAGTAATTGGGCGCGATTCATTGGCTTCAAATCGAAGGTCTCGATTGGTAACAATTCCAACCAATCGTCCATCTGAATCTACTACAGGAATGCCCCCAATTTTATGTTCGCGCATCAGGTTTAGAACATCTTTTACGGTGGCATCGGCCTCTACCGTAACAGGGTCGATAATCATGCCACTTTCTGCCCTTTTCACCTTTCGAACCATTAGTGCTTGTTCATGGATGGCCATGTTTTTGTGCAGCACACCAATTCCACCTTCTCTAGCCATGGCAATCGCCATTTCAGCCTCGGTTACTGTATCCATGGCGGCGGCTAAAATGGGCATCTCCATGGCAACGTTTGCACCCAATTGGGTACGGGTTTTAACTTGGCTGGGTAAAATTTGTGAGTAGGCCGGTAATACAAGAACGTCATCAAACGTTAAGCCTTCTGCAATTACTTTTTCCATGGGACAGTTCATTAAAATGGCCCTTAAACTGTTTCATGCATCCAAAAAAGAAAAATACATGCAGCACTGCTTAAGAACGTGGTAATTGCCATCAAATATACAACCTGAATTAGGTTTTACCAGCCTTAAACGATTATTTTTAGATGAATTTACATCAATACGTGGCAGGTAGATACACCAATCGGCCATCTTCAAAGCCCACCATTCGAACATGTCGATTGATTCCAGATTTTCCCGGTTGAGCCTCCCGACTAAAATCAAAGGGAAATGCCCCATCTTCCACGGTATTTTCATGTAGAGAGTTTACCCAATCTCCGCCGGGATTACGGAGGTACTTATGAAACAAGAAGCCGGCCAGATGGTACCCCATTTCTGAGTAAGAATCAGGCCAGTTATGAAAGAGAGATTTATATTTCTCAGGCCAAGCTGCTGGGTTCAAAGGATGCTCTATAAAATGCGAGGTAGCTGCAATTTGGACATTGAATTTTTGATAATATCCCACCTCCATGACCTGAAAGGTCAGCCAATTATCGGGAACCAATAAATGAAGGTTTCCCCAAGACACGGAGGAACGGGTTAACCCGGTCAATATATTTCGAATTCGCAATTCATTGGAAACCATAAGCACAACCAACGATTCACGGCCGCCTGAAATTTGGGCAGCAATGGAGGCTCCAGTGGCTTCACAGACAGAAAAAGGAACACCTGCAGCCTTTAAGCCCAAAATAACGTTACTCCTTAGAACACTATCTTTCCCGGCCCCCGATTTGGCAATCACTATGGAATGAGTAGGATTGGTTTTATGGTGGTTCATGATATACAAAGTCCAGGCCTCAACATCGGTATGGTTTACTTTGAATTCAAATTCAGACTTGGGTTCCCACTGTTTTGAAAAGGGAGAAAAAACAGGAATATTTTGACGCGTAAACTCCTCACTGATTCTGGAATAATTTTGAGAAAGAAAGGGACCAATCACAGCTGTGGGAACCATATCCATGGAAGGTGTACCTGCCTCAAATTCGTTAAAGACATGCAAAGAAATTCCTTTGCGCAAGCTGTCTTCCCACTCTGCCATAGCCAGTTGAACACCCTCCATAAACGAAAGGGCTGCTTCAAAATACTCAGGCTTTTCTTTATCAAACGGAGCAAATAAGGTCAGGTTAAATCCCAACGTTGAGTCCCGAACCGCATTTTTTATTCTTTGTTCTGAATTCCGTAAACTCACTTCATTTGGACCCGCTGGAAGGCGAATGTGCATACCCTCTTTCAATCCCCCGCGTACATCGGGGTTTAATTCCATTAAAGTATCAACAGTACATTGATACCGTTGCGCAATCCCATACCAGGTTTCTCCGGCCAAAACAAAATGTCGGTTTAATTTCAGGTTCTGTTCCTCCGCGGCAGGCATCGGGGTGTTTTTGGGAATACAAACCGAAACGCCCTCGCGCAATGGAAGAACAATGTTGGGATTGGCCGAGATGAGTTGGTCTACAGTGCAGCCATTGATTCTGGAGATTCCGTACAGGGTTTCTCCTTTCACTACCTGATGCCAACGGACACAATCCTGAGCATTCAATATGCTCAAAAAGAACAAAGCAAAAATTACAATACCAGGGCGTTGCATAGGTTAAAGGTAGAAATAATCAAAAATCATTCCCATTCTATGGTTGCTGGTGGTTTTGAACTAATATCGTACACCACTCTATTTACTCCACGTACTTGATTGATGATTTTATTGGCCACCCGTTTCAAAAATCCTTCAGGGAATTCATAAACATCGGCGGTCATTCCATCGGTGCTGGTTACAGCCCTCAAGGCAACCGCTTTTTCATAGGTTCGCTCATCGCCCATTACTCCCACCGATTGAACGGGCAACAAAATGGCTCCGGCTTGCCAAATCAAATCATAGAGCTGATTCTCGCGCAGCATTTGAATATAAATTGCATCTGCCTCTTGCAAGATTCGGATGTTCTCGGCATTAACTTCTCCTAAACAGCGAATGGCCAATCCGGGGCCGGGAAAGGGCTGGCGTTGAATAAAGGAAGAGGGAATGCCCAAAGCCAACCCTACCCTACGGACTTCATCCTTGAACAGGGAACGCAAGGGTTCTACCAGGCTCATGTTCATGGCGGCTGGCAATCCTCCAACATTGTGGTGGCTTTTTATCGTTACAGATGGACCAGTTACAGAAACAGATTCAATCACATCCGGGTAAATGGTACCTTGAGCCAGCCAGTGGATATCAACGGGCAGCGATTTGGCTTCAGATTCAAACACCCGAATAAATTGTTCTCCAATTATTTTTCTCTTCTTTTCAGGATCGGTAACCCCTGCCAGTGCCCCCAGAAAAACATCTGCAGCATCGGCTTTTCGGACGGAAAGCCCTAAGGTAGCGTACATCTGCATGACCTGTTCTGATTCATCTTTTCGGAGCAATCCATTGTCAACAAAAATGCAATGCAACCGATCTCCGATGGCACGGCTCAGTAATATAGCTGCCACGGTGGAGTCTACCCCGCCGCTTAAGGCCAAAATAACGTGATCGTTCCCAACCTGTGCCTGAATTTTTTCTATGGTTTCATCAATGAAATGCCCTTCCGTCCAATCTCCAGCACAACCGCAAACCAAATAAACAAAATTCTGAAGGATGCGTGCTCCGTCTTGACTATGAACTACTTCCGGATGAAACTGCAGGCCAAACCACTGTTCTTCCTGATGCTGAAATGCGGCTACCGGAATTTCAGGTGTTTTGGCAATGCATTGAAACCCTTCAGGTAAATGCTGAATGCTATCGCCATGCGACATCCAAACGGTTCTACCCGTTTCAAGGTCGGCCAATAAGCTACTACTTAAGCTAATTTCTAAGGTTGCAGGACCGTATTCCCTTTGCTTGGATGCTGAAACTGTGCCACCATGGGCATGCACCATCCATTGAGCTCCGTAGCAAATCCCTAAAACGGGAACACCAATGCGCATCCATTCTGATGAAGGAATTAATGGGGACTCCTGTCGAACGGATGCTGGACTTCCTGACAAAACGATGCCCTTAAGTCCTGAGGTATCAAATTGGCTAGGGTCCAAATAATAGGGTAGAATTTCACAGTACACATGAAGTTCACGAAGCCTACGAGCAATCAATTGGGTGTATTGCGACCCAAAATCTAAAATCAGAATTTTCTCGGCCATAGAAAAAGAGGAATTAAGGCTTTCGTATTACAAATTCCGTGCGCCGATTTCGGGCACGTCCTTCGGCTGTTGAATTGCTGGCCAAGGGTTTTGAAGCACCAAATCCCTGGGCTTCAATTCGGTTGGAGGCAATGCCCAGGTTCAAAAGGAAGCTTTTTACGGCATTGGCCCGTTCAGCCGAAAGAGCCAAATTTTTAGCTGCATCGCCCACATTGTCGGTATGGCCATGAATGGCAATTTGAATGCCTGAATTTTTTGTCAACCAGCGCGAGAAGGCTTTCAAATAGGTTTTGGCTTTTGAACTCAGCTCTATGCTGTTGGTTTCAAAGTACAATTCCGACAAGTTAAAGGCGGCTCCTGCTCCCACTTTCCCTGTAACCAGAGCAATGGTATCTGAAGTTGCCTCCGGATTCACCAATTTAGCGGAAAATGCCAGGCCGGGACTCTCTACAGAAACAGAATACTCCTCGTTCTTTTTAAGGATAGCCACAAATTCCCCATCCCGTTGATCGGCCTCAATGCTTGTTTTGCTTTGAGTGGTTTCATTAAAAATTTCAATGCTTCCTCCCAGCCGTTGCCCATCGTTGTCTTTCAGCACACCGCGAACCACCACCACTTCAGCGGGTCTGGCCTCCTCATACAGCTCAAATGAAAACACATCCAATCCCCCCAAGCCTACAGGTTTCCCCGTTTTGTCGCTTAAATTGTTGGAAGAGAAATACCCTGTTTTCCCATCAAGTGAAACAAAGAAACTGACTTCATCGGCTTCGGTGTTGATGGGATTTCCCAGGTTGACGGGCTTTTCCCAGCTACCATCTGCCTTTCGCCGGGTAAAAAAGACATCATAGCCTCCAATATTATCATGTCCTTTTGAGGAAAAATAAAGGGTTTGAGAATCGGAGTGCAAGAAGGGAGTCAGTTCATTTTTATCTGTGTTCAACACCGGCCCCAGGTTCTTTGGAGTTCCCCATGCTTTGGTTTCAGGATTTCGTTCTGAAATGTATAAATCCGTCCCCCCGATGCCTCCAGGCCGGTTTGAGGTAAAAATCAAGGTATTCCCATCGTAGGAAATGGTGGGTTGCGAATCCCAATGCGCTGAATTAACAGCTTGGCTTATGCGCTGCAAATCAGACCAGCGGTAGCCTTCCCAAGTGCTAAACCATAAATCACAGGCCTGATATTCATTGTTGGGACATACCACGAAATACATGATTTTGTTATCGGCGGTCAATGCGGCTGCTCCATTGGTATGGCCTTGATTAAAGGGGCTTACCATTTCCTCTCCCTTTGACCAGCGGTTGTTGCCCAAAGCGGTAGATCGGTAAAACACCTCTACACCCACCGGAGCCTTGGCCACTGTTCCTGAAAAACCACTTGGACTTCGGTTTTCTTTCCGGGTAAAAAATAAAAACTGATTGTCGGGAGACAATGAGGCTGAATATTCGTCCCCTGAAGTACATACGCCCTCAACAAATGTTGGATTAAAGGTCACAGATTGCTTGAAAAGGTTGATTTTTTTCTTCAAATCCGGCAACATTGCCTTAGCCTCTTCGTAATGCGCATCTGAAATATCATCTCTCTTTAAAAACTGTTCAAAGGCTTGAACCGCCAATGAAAATTCCTTGGCTTCGGCATACCCTTTGCCCAAAAAGTAGAACACATCAGGATGGTAGCCCGGACAAGCCTCGGCCACATCTTTAAAACGCTCCAGTGCTTCGGCCTGCATATTATTCACCCAGGCCCTTCTGCCCAACTCCCAAGCTGCCGCATAATGCGTGGGCTCAACCTCCAAGGCCTTTCTGAGCAGCATGCGCGCTTCGCCGGCCACATCTGATTTCAATGCCTTTTTGTAGAGCTTATCGGCTTCCTTATTGGTCAACTCGGCACAGCCCTCCGCATTTGTCTTTTGCGCGTGTAAGGGCATGGAAACGGAAATGATTAACAAGAATGCAAAATGAAATCGCATGAAAACACCAGTTTTTTAAAGGCCTTCAAAAGTACAATTCTAACAGGTATCAAACGGGGGGTGCTTCACAAAATTGCTTAAACAGGCATTTGTGAATAATTTGGTGTTGAATCCCAAATAAAGTCAGATTCCAACACTAGCATTTAGCTCATTTTGAATTTAAAATCCTTATTAATAGAAGAACTGAAATTCAGCAACTTAATGATTTTTTGAGCATTTTTTTGCTCACTTAGGTATTTTACCCTACATTTGCACTCCGATTTTAAAGCCTGAATCCTTAGCTCAGTTGGCAGAGCACAACACTTTTAATGTTGGGGTCCTGGGTTCGAGCCCCAGAGGATTCACTAAACCGCCGCAAGGCGGTTTTTTTTTGCCTCCGTTTTTCCTACCTTCGCGGCACATCATTCTTTGCACGACAAACACGGATTTTCATTATGAATCAAGATTTATTTACCACCAAGCGCCATCTGAGCACCAAGGCCGGAACCGTTTCGTTTTATAGCTTGAAAGCCTTAGAAGAGCAAGGCCATGCCATTCAAAACTTACCCTACTCCATACGGGTATTGATTGAAAATGCCCTGCGCAATTACGATGGATTGCGTGTAACCAAAGAAAATGTTGAAACCTACCTGAATTGGAAGCCTGAAAAATCGGATAAAGATGTACCCTTTATGCCGGCCCGCGTTTTGCTTCAGGATTTTACCGGAGTTCCATGTGTGGTAGATTTGGCTTCACTGCGCGCTGAAGCCGGCCGCAAAGGAAAAGATGTATCTAAAATCAATCCCTTGATTCCGGTTGATTTGGTCATTGACCACTCGGTTCAAGTAGAATATTTCGGTACTTCCGATGCGCTTAAAAAGAATGTTGATTTGGAATTTGAACGCAACGGAGAACGCTATGAACTTTTAAAGTGGGCCCAAAAGGCATTTGATAATTTTACCGCCGTGCCTCCGGGAATGGGCATTTGCCATCAGGTGAACCTTGAATTTTTAAGCAAAGGTGTCTTGGTCCGCGACGGTGTTGCTTTCCCAGATTCTTGCTTTGGAACCGATTCGCACACTCCTATGGTGAATGGAATTGGTGTGGTTGCTTGGGGTGTGGGTGGAATCGAAGCCGAAGCGGCCATGCTTGGCCAACCCTCCTACTTTATTTTGCCCGAGGTGGTTGGTCTGAAACTGACAGGCAAAATGCCCGCCGGTGTTACCGCCACCGATATGGTCTTGGCCATTACCGAAGCGCTGCGTAAGCATGGCGTGGTAGGAAAATTTGTGGAGGTTTTCGGCGAAGGTCTAGATACTTTAACCGTTCCCGACCGGGCTACCATTTCAAATATGTCTCCCGAATTCGGTTGCACCATCACTTATTTCCCAGTCGATGGCCAAACCATTGAATACATGAAAAGAACCGCCCGCACCGACGAACAGGTGGAGTTGGTGGAAAGCTATTGCAAGGAAAATTTATTGTGGAGAACAGGAAATGAAGCCATAACATACTCCAGCTTGGTGGAAGTGAATTTATCTTCACTGGAACCCGCCGTTTCAGGACCCAAACGCCCTCAAGATCGAATTTTGGTGCGTGAACTCAATTCTAAAGTGCAATCCATTTTAAATGAAAGCTTTCAGCGCAGTTATGTTCCGGTAGAAGCTAGGGCCGTTGAGTCAACCCCTGGGCAGCTGCGGTCTGTACAGGTGAACGACGGAAATCATTCCTACCACTTGTCTGACGCATCGGTGGTCATTGCCGCCATTACCTCTTGCACCAATACCAGCAACCCTAGCGTTATGCTGGGCGCCGGACTTGTGGCTAAAAAAGCCATTGAAAAAGGCTTAGACGTAAAACCATGGGTTAAAACTTCCCTAGCTCCAGGGTCAAAGGTGGTAACCAGCTACCTCAGCAATGCCGGACTTCTCCCCTACCTTGAGCAGCTTAAATTCCATGTTGTTGGTTACGGTTGCACTACCTGCATCGGAAATTCCGGAGCCTTGCCTCCGCACATTGCCAAAGCCGTTGAAGAAAACGATTTGGTGGTGTCTAGCGTGCTTTCCGGAAATAGAAATTTTGAAGCCCGGGTACATCCGCAAGTGAAAATGAATTTCCTTGCTTCGCCCATGTTGGTGGTTGTCTATGCCATTGCCGGTCGCACCGACATCGACTTGACTACAGAGCCAATTGGAGTAGATAAAAACGGACAACCCGTAATGATGGCCGATATTTGGCCCAGCAATCAAGAAATTGCAGATTTACGAAATCAAGTGATTGTGCCTGAAGATTACAGAGCTACTTATGCCACCGTTTTCGATGGAGATGCCGATTGGCAAAACCTCAAAGCTCCAGAAGGCCAATTGTTCCAATGGAGCCCGAATTCCACCTATGTGAAAGAGGCTCCCTTCTTCCAGGGCATTTCTGAAGAGGTAGCAGAACCCACTGACATTCTGAATGCCAAGGTGTTGTTGATGTTGGGCGATAGCGTAACCACCGACCATATTTCCCCTGCCGGTTCGTTTAAACCCGAAAGTCCTGCCGGATCTTACCTGATTAATTTGGGCGTAAACAAGGCTGATTTCAATTCCTACGGTGCACGCCGCGGCAACCACGAAGTAATGGTGCGCGGCACCTTTGCCAACGTCCGCATAAAAAACCAAATCGTTGAAAAAGAAGGCGGATGGTCTTTGCATCAGCCCAGCGGCGAGGTGAGCAGTGTATTTGAGGTGTCTGACCGCTACCAAAAAGAGGGCGTTCCTTTGGTGGTATTGGGCGGAAAAGAGTATGGCTCAGGCTCCAGCCGCGACTGGGCAGCAAAAGGCCCTAACTTATTGGGAATCAAAGTGGTTATTGCTGAAAGCTACGAGCGCATCCACCGGTCAAATTTGGTGGGCATGGGCGTTCTTCCGCTTCAATTCTTAGAAGGTCAAAACGCCATGTCATTGGGCTTATCCGGCCTGGAAACCTTCCACGTAATCGGCATCAGCCAGGGCTTACAGCCTCAGCAGCAGCTCACCGTTCAGGCCCAAAAAAGCGATGGTACGCTGATCACGTTCCAGGCGCTTTCTCGCCTTGATTCCGAGATTGAGATTGCCTACTACAAAAACGGCGGCATTCTGCACTACGTCTTGCGCGACCTGCTCAAGCAAGCCTAATTTCGCCGTCCTTTTTTGTTTGTTCAACGCCCGGTTCTGCCGGGTGTTTTTTTTTTATTTGGGCGGCAGACGGGCTTTCGCAGGTAGTCCGCGGTGGCCAAACGGGCTGGCTTCAGGCTGCGGTGGCTCCTAACGTCGCCTCCTCGCCGCGCGCCAGCTACCGTTGGCCCCCTTGCGGGCAACCTTGCTCAATCCCTGCCGCAGGCGGCCTCAATCCAATTCCATCCTGCCATTCCTTTTCGGCACTGAATTCGTTGCAAGCTATGAATGGCCTGCGTACCTTTGAGTTATGCGAGGGTCCCAAGAACTTGCCGATTCCTTTTATCGATACTTGCACCTGGAACAAGGTTTAAGCGACAATACATTGGAAGCCTACCAACGCGATGTACGTGCCTGGCTTAGGTATTTGGAGCATACCCGGCAAGACTTGGCCGAGGCCGAACTCCCCGCACTGCAACAGTACCTGGCCGAGCTCCTGGATTTGGGAATTTCGGCCCGAAGTCAGGCCCGCTTCATTTCCAGCCTTCGTGCATTTTACAGGTACCTAAGGCAAGAAAAATACAATTTCCCCGACCCAAGCCTCGACATTGAGATGCCCGAATTGGCCAAAACCCTCCCCCATTTCCTGGAAATTGAAGAGGTAGAATCCTTGCTCTCGGCCATCAACCGCAACAGCCCGGAAGGATTGCGCGACCATGCTATGTTTCTTCTGCTGTATGCCTGTGGGCTCCGCGTTTCCGAACTGGTGGCCTTAAAGTGCTCTATGCTGTATTTTTCTGACGGATTTATTCGGGTAATCGGGAAAGGCGATAAAGAACGGCTGGTGCCCATTGCTCCTGAAGCCATTGCCGCCATCAATTCCTACATGACCACGGCACGCAATCAAATTCGAATCCAACCCGGATTTCAAGATGTTCTGTTCTTGAATCGGCGGGGAAAACAAATTACCCGTCAATGGGTCTTTTTAAGCTTAAAGAAATACCTAAACCTGGCCGGCATTCAAAAGCCAATCAGTCCACACTCCCTTCGGCATTCCTTTGCAACGCATTTAATTGAAGGTGGAGCCGATTTGAGGGTGGTTCAGGAGCTGCTGGGGCATTCTTCCATAACCACCACCGAAATATACACCCACATGGATCGAAGTTTCTTAAAAGAGCAACTCATTGAATTTCACCCATGGAACAAGTAAATACTCCCGATGCCGTTTATTTGGCCAAAGTGAAGGCCTATGTGCTGAAGCAAATGGAATTGCACCCGCAACCGGCTCTGGTATTCCATACGGTTCAACATACCCGAGATGTAGCTGCTACGGCGTACCGACTTGGTAAGTTGGAAAAGCTGGAACCCCAAGATTTGCTTTGCGTCCAACTTGCCGCCTGGTTTCATGACTTGGGCTATTTGAGCACCTATATAGGGCATGAAGAAAGCAGCCAGGCCTTGGCTTCAGAATTTTTAACCTCCATTGAATTTCCTGAAGACCGAATTCCGCTGATTTTGGACTTAATATCGGCCACCAAATTCAACCATCAACCGGAAAATCCGTTGGAACGCATACTGATTGATGCCGACCGATCCAATATGGGCAGCCGAGAATTCCTGCAAAAAGGAGAATTGCTAAGGCATGAATGGAAGCAATACCTGAACAAAAGCTACGACGACATTGCCTGGTTGGAACACCAATTGAATTACATACAAACTACCCATTTCCACACCGCCTCTGCCATTCAATTGTTTGAAGACAATCGGCAATTCAATATCCGGGCATTAGAAGATGCCCTTGGCGAAAAAAAACTAAAACGGCAGCAAGAATTTCATTTCCGATGGCCCAAGCAATGGAAGCAAGAAGGCAGAGGATTAATCAGAGCCATTTTCCTTGGAATTCTTATTGCCATTACCATGAACGTGGCGGTGTTGGGTTCAGAATGGAGAGCCTTTGTACAAGGCTTATTTAGCGGTATCTTAATTGGACTAATCTTGCGCTGGGGCGATAAACCCTTCGACCGCTTCATTACCCGAAAGTTCAACTTTCCGGTAACCCTTGGTTTGGGAACTGCCATGCTGCTCAGTTTATTTATTGGAGCAGAAATCTTTACCCTTACCTTTTCTCAATATATAGAAAGCGGACAGTGGGTCATTTCCAACGACTTTTTACAACCAAGTTTGTACTTAGGTCTAGCTTGGAATGCATTTCTGTTGAGCTTAATCTTAAACATCATTAAACTTACATCTCGCATTATTGGGCCTCAAATCTTTTGGAGTTACCTGCGTGGAAAATACCATAAACCGGTGGGTGAAGAGCGTATTTTTATGTTCATCGACTTGAATTCCAGTACCGGCATGGCAGAAACCATGAGCTTGGAAAAATACCATTCCTTGTTGCGGAACTTCTTCAATTCCCTGTCTGGTCCTGTAGCCCGGTTCAATGGAGAAATTTATCAGTATGTGGGCGATGAAGCCGTCATAACCTGGACCATGAAAGAGGGATTAAAAGGAGCAAATTGCTTGCGGTGCTACCACCGGATTGTTCAAACGGTAGAGCGGCAGCAGCGGTTTTACATTCGTAAGTATGGATTTATGCCGGATTTTAAGGTTGCCATACATGGAGGCTGGGTAATTGCCGGAGAAATTGGAAAAACAAAAGCCGACATTGTATTTCATGGGGATGTTATGAATACCACTGAACGAATCTTGCAGCAGTGCCGAAGCCTTGGACAACGCCTTCTGATGTCGGAGTACATTGCCAAGCGGCTTGACTTTCCGGCTCCGATGCAAGCGGTGTTTGTTGACACCTTAGTATTAAAAGGAAAAAAGAAAAGCATTGGTGTGTACACGGCAACCACCCAAACCAATCGGAGTTTAGACTTGAGAGGCCCGCGGCAGGGATTGGAACGGCAGTGAGTGCAGCCGGCCGCGGCAGGGACCGGGCTGGCAGGGCGACCAGCGGAAGCCATGCCGGCACGTAGTCCCTGCTGCGGCGGGCAAGCGAGCTACAGTGGAAAGCCCGCAGCCGCCCAAAAAAACACAGACATCAACCTTTAAATTTAAAAGAATTGTTGCAATCAGTCCTTCAAGAACCAATACAACAGCCCTACAATACCGATGAGAAGGACACTGATGGCATTGAAAAACCAGCCTGTCTTGAAGTCGCTGAAATACAATTTGAAACCCTTACTGTCGAATTGGCCCTTATGTTGCACAGCACTTACCCCTAGAACAACACCACAGGTCAGCAAAAATGTAATGCCCATTTGATGCATAAAAGGCAAGGCCGGGAAAAAGACAGAATCGACCCAACCATTGGCTCCTACCTTAAAATAAAGGGCAAAAACAATAGAAACCAATACCCCAATAATAGCGCCCTTATTGCTGGCAAGTCGGGTAAACAATCCCAAAATAAATATGGCTAAAATACCGGGGCTTACCAAGCCGGTATATTCCTGAATAAATTGAAAAGCCTGTTCAATATTTCCGAGCAAAGGAGCCATAACAGCGCCAATGAGGAGAGCCAAAATTCCGGAAATCCGGCCAAAACGAATAAGTTTTTTTTCGCTGGGGCGTATTTTAGTAAAAGGAGCAAAAATATCCAAGGTCAGAATGGTAGAGGTGGAATTAACCATTGAAGCCAAAGAAGAAACAATGGCGGCACATAAAGCGGCAAAGGCCAATCCCTTGATTCCGGTAGGAAGTAAATTTAAAAGCCAAGGGTAAGCCCTGTCGGGGTGCTGACCTGTTGGAATATAATTCAGGGCTCCTTCGCCCATGCGGCTTAGCATCTCGGAATCTTGAACAATCACAAAAGCGGCAATGCCTGGGATAACCACCAACAAGGGTAAAATTAATTTGATTGATGCGGCCATTAAAATTCCTTTCTGAGCTTCTTTAATGGACTTAGCAGCCAGGGTGCGTTGAATGATGTACTGATTGAACCCCCAATAGTAGAGATTCGCAATCCACATACCGCCCACCAGAACAGCGATTCCGGGAAGATTAACATATTGAGGATTCGAGGGCTCTAAAATCATTTCAAACTTTTCTGGAGCCACCTTATACAAATGAATTAATCCTTCCCAAGCTCCATTGCCCGCTGAAACAACATCCAAAGCGATAAACGTCGTGAAGCAGCCTCCAACCACAAGAAAAACAACCTGAACAACGTCGGTCCAGGCAACAGAAGCCAAGCCCCCATAAATGGAGTAGGCTCCAGAGAACAAGGCCAACAACAAAATACCGTACAGCAAGGGTAAATCAAACAAACCTTGAATGGACAAGGCCCCTAAATAGAGAACAGAAGCTATGTTAACAAAGACATACAAAAAGACCCAGAAGATGGCTAGAATCGATTTAAGGCGGGTAGAATACCGTTTTTCTATGAACTCCGGAATGGTTGTAATTTCAAGTTTAAGGTACAAGGGCAGGAAGAACTTGCCCACCAAAATCAGCGTAATAGCGGCCATCCACTCGTAAGAGGCAATGGCCAAACCTACTGAAAAACCCGAGCCCGACATTCCAATAAACTGTTCTGCGGAGATATTGGCAGCAATTAAAGAGGCGCCAATGGCCCACCAGGGTAGAGACTTATTGGCTAGAAAATAATCGGAGGCCGTTGCATTCTTATTCTTGGAGCGCAAGGCCACAAACCAGCCCAATCCCATGATAATGAGTGCATAAACGACAATGACAAAAAAATCGATGGTTGACATAGGCGGAGCGGGGTTAAAAAAACAGAGGTGGGGTTGCCCCCACCTCTGCATGACTATTCAAAGTAATCCAATTACCGTTTAATCAGGGTTGTTGAATAGCTTCCTTTCATGTGCTCAACGATGATTTGGTAAACACCAGGTGTCAAATGAGCAATTTGAATTGTTTCTGTGGAAGCAGTAGCTACAATACGACCAGTTACATCAACTACAGTAAGAGCCACAACCTCATTGTCGGAACGTACGCTTACCCAATCTTGTGCAGGGTTTGGATACACTTGCACCGAAGACTCTGAAGACTCAAGGCCTGTGGTAGTGCAAGCAGAACAGCTGTTAAAGCAAACCAAATCCAACACCGCATCGCCGGTTACCTCGTACACCCGATTGAAGAATCCATCGTTTACAGTATCGACACAAGCCTCACCGCCAACGAAATTTTCTTGATCTGACCAACCATCCACTGTGAATTTGTATTGAACAGGGCCTGTAGGTACATCTACCTGAAGTTCCCACACAGCACCTGAGGTATTTACCATAGGAGCGCAAGAACCGCACCAGTTGTTCATTTCACCATTTAAAAATACACCATTGGCTGTGCTTCCGGTGTATTCGCTCATGTCAACACGGAAGGTCACTTTGGGCTGAGGTACGGGAATGCTGGACGTTTTTTCATATACAAAACGCCAATAACCACTACCAACGTTGATGTCCAGTGTCATTGTTTGGTTGTTGTTGGAAAGGGCTGCTTCGTAAGTAATGGAAGAAGCTGCCATAGTTGGGTCCGTAATTTCAGCACCGTTTATGACCTTAGCCAAGCCCATGTGAGCACCTAAACCATTTACTGTCAAGGTTCCTTGAGTAGCGTCGTAGCTCCAAGTGTATTGGCCGGAGCCATCGTGGGGAGCAACAGGAGCACCACAGCCATCGGCACCAACACCTTGCCATACTTCAACCCAAGTGCTGCCGTCCATGTAATGCAGCATTTCACCGTTCGTGTTAAACGTAACCGAGTCATCAAACAAGCACGCACGGGTGGTTAAGTCCGTAGGCGAACTGCTCCACCAAGAAATATCACCCTTGTTGGGGCCTACACCCAAAGCACCGGATTGTTGAGCCAGTTTCCATGTTCCTTCCACCTGAGCAATCAGGGCAGATGGAACCATCATTGCAAGAAAAAGTTTTTTCATAAGATGAACGTATTTGATTAATTGTAGGTTAAAAGTAAATAATTATTGTATTAAATACAATAAGGAAGTTTATTGAAAAACGCGAACGTAATCTACATACATGGATTGAGGGAAAGAAGTTGAGGCATCGGGAGAGCCCGGCCAGTTTCCGCCTACAGCCACATTGAAAATAAAGAAGAACGGCTCATGGAATGCTGAAAATTGAGCATCGCCAATGGAAAGGGTGTTGTACACTTGGTCATCCAGCAACCAGGTTATGGATTGAGCGTTCCAAATAATGCTGTACACGTGGAACTTATCGGCCAGGGTACCCGAGGGAATTGTTTTACTTCCGGTATGGCTGGCATGTCCATTGTTGAACCAATGTGCCGTGCCGTGGGTGGTGCGGTCGTTGTTGCCTTGGCCACCGATCATTTCCATGATATCAATTTCGCCGCAATGGGGCCATCCAACCGATGAAAACGCATCGCCCAGCATCCACAAAGCGGGCCAGATGCCTTGGCCCTGTGGCATGGCTGCCCGAATATCAATGCGGCCATATTTCCATGATTTTTGACCTTGGGTTTTGATTCGGGTAGAGGTATATTGCGAGGTATTGAACGGTTCTTTTTTTGCAGTAATTTCAAGAACTCCTTGCTGAACGCGTACATTTTGATCGGTATAGTATTGAAGTTCATTGTTTCCCCAACCTGAATTTCCTGTTCCTATGTCATATACCCAATCGGCTGAAAGGGCATTCCCCGAAAACTCATCGCTCCACACCAAGGTATAACCGGGGTACGAGGTTGGGGTGGAATATCCGGTGGAAGGAAAGCTGCCTGAATGGCTGGTATCGACAAACCAAGTCAGGGAATCTGATTTTTCAATGAAATCGGTGGCCGTAGTGTGGGCTCGAACCCGATAGGCATAGGTTCCCGGAGCCGGCAATTGCCAGGAAAAATTCCCTGAGGCCTCTTGAAACTGAATGGAATCGGTACCGGTCCAAACCGTAGCGGTATAAAAATTCGTTAAATCGGCCTGAGCCGTTATTTCAGCCAGGCCGGTTTCAGAAACTAGGGCTGAAATCTGAAGGTTTTCGGGCAATGTCACCTGATTAACCGGGTCAGATTCGCAGCTTGAAAGGGCGATGATGGCAGCTAGGGCTGAAAAAGAAAAAAGGGAATACATCATTGGGCAGGAACGAGTTTAATGTACCAATGCAGACCACCGGCATGGTGTTTATATTGAAGGCTGATGTGGGTATCGGAAAATTCCAAAATTCGGTAGGTGCGAACCCCCGAGTAAAAGCCCAAGAAGGCATTCCCAGAAATTTCTAAAAATGCATTGTCTCCTTCTTCAATTAAGTTCCAGGTGGATGCAATGTTGTCATCGTATGGAGCGGTGTAATCTCCTTTGTTCATAAAGGACCCCGGGAATTCAGCGGCAATCGTGTTGTGTACATACACATCTCCGTTGGTTTGCATGGTAAAACCAAACCCACTAAGGGAAAAAGTGTAAAGGTCATCGTAAATTCCACAACCGGTTTTATCGGCTGGATTTGCGGCCCACCATTCGGGAATGGCGCCTGCAGCACTTTCGGGATCGGGTCCTACGCCCATGTGGCCGGCAGCCATAGAATCAATTCTCCAGGTGCGGACTCCGCCGTTGTCCAATCCCCCGGTAAGGGCATTAAAAACGGGGTGATCCAAGAGCGAAAGGTCATCCTGGTCGATGGTAACCGTAACGGAATTGGTGCGGCTTCCACCTTTGTTAAACACCCGAACTTGAACCGTGTAGGTTCCGGCATAGGGAAAACGACCTTCCACAGAAGAACCTTTGGCACCGGTTTGGTTTCCGAAATCCCAAGTGGCCAACAGCTGTTCATTTCCACAGCGGAACAACAGGATGTTGTTGGAGTTCGGTGAAACTTCCACAAAAATTTGAGCATCCTGTTCGGTGGGAGGAGGCCCCAACTCAGGATCTGCCTGTTGACAAGCGCTACCTAGTAAACTAAAACCAAGAAGGTAAAGAGCTAACTGTTTCATAATTCAGGTATTTAATAACCGGGGTTTTGCATCCATGAGCCACCGGCCAAATCGATTTCAACTTGAGGGATGGGGAACAATTCGTGTTTTGAAGGAACAAATCCGGGAATAAAATCGGCGGCCTTTCCTGTGCGGACCAAATCGAAAAAGCGGTGACCTTCGCAAGAGAGTTCCAATCTTCGTTCCTTTAAAATATCATCGATTGAATTTACGGAAATTCCCGGAATTTGTACGCGGCTACGCACCTGATTCACATACTGCTGAGCCTGGGGTTTATTGCCGGTCATTAAATGGGCTTCGGCGGCCATCAATAGCACATCGGCATAGCGAATCACTTTGTAATTCAAGGGACTGGTCAAATCGTTATCGGGCAAGCCAATTTCGCCCTGACGCTTGATGTATTTGTTGTTGTAATAGCCCGTATGTCCGCCTGCGCCAATGGCATAGGTAATGGAAGCAGGATTGGGTTGGGCGGCAATGAAGGCCTCAATATCCAATACTGTGGCATTGCGCCTTGGGTCAATCGGAGCAAAAGCCGAGTACAATTCCGCTGTAGGTAGGTTGTAGCTGTTTCCATCGCCATAAACAGGCCCGGTGTACTGACGAATCCCATGAAAGCCAGGACCGGCATTCCCTTCCAGGCAAACCAAGCAGCCATAGCTTCCGCCTTCTAAACCAGAGTATTCAACGCTAAAAATGGTTTCGGAATTTTGCTCATTTACCAAAGTCCACAATTCCGCATAATCTGGATGCAGGGCAAATTGACCCGACTGAATAATTTCTTCAAACACCGGCAGGGCATCGGAATACTTATTTTGATATAAATAAGCCTTGCCCAGTAAAGCCTGTGCTGCGGCCTTGGTTACCCTACCCTTTTGGCTGGCAATGGTGGACAAATCAGGAATGCTGGCCTGTAAGTCGGCCACAATCTGAGCATACACATCAGATTGAGCTGCCCTTGGCCGTTGAGCGGCTTCTTCGATTCCCAAGCGTTCATCCACAATCAGTGGAACGTCTCCAAAAAACTTCGTCAGCTCGAAATAATAGAATGCTCTTAAAAAACGGGCTTCTGCCAGCAGCTGGGCCTTTCCAGGAAAATCAATATTGTCTTTGTTTTCCATGATAAAATTCACCCTGCCAATCCCGGCATAATTCCAGCGAAACACATTTCTCAATTCGGTATTTACTGCTCCGTGCTGCATGCCATCAATTTGGTGCAGTCCTTGCGTGTCGTTGAAACTTTCTCCGCCGGCAATGGTATTGTCTGAGGCAATTTCGCCAATCCAAACCGACAAAAAAGAGGACTGCAGCAAATCGTAGGCTCCCACCAGGGCGCGTTGGTAGTCTTCAGGCGTCCTGAAGTAATTTTCAGCATCCTGGGCATAGGGCGGATTGACCTCCAAGAAATCATCGCAGGAAGAAAAAGAAAGCGTTAGGCAGAGTAAGGCAGCAATTCGGAATACCGTTTTCATCGGATTAAAATTTAAGTTGAACTCCACCCATAAAGGAACGGGCTTGAGGATAAAAACCATTGTCCACACCGGCGCTCAAAATCGAGGCCGAGGAAAATTCGGGATCAAACCCTTTATAGGCCGTAAACGTAAACGCATTGTTCACCGAACCATAAATGCGAATGCCTTGAATTTTAAGTTTTGAAAGCCATTTTGCCGGGAAGCTGTACCCCAATTGAATGTTACGAACCCGTAAAAAAGAGGCATCTTCTACGAAATAGGAGGAAAAAATCGCATTTCGGGTAGGTTCGGTGGTTAGTCGGGGGTGTTCGTTGGTAGAACCAGGCCCTACCCAGCGGTCAATCACATAATCCAATTGATTGGCAAAGGGCTGTTGGCGCTCGTAATTTCGAATGGCCTCCTGCCCTACTGCTGCATATAAGTTTACGGACAAATCAAAACCTTTGAATCCGGCATTCAGCATCAATCCCATCGTAAAATCAGGAATGGGTGAACCTAAAAAGGCTTTGTCTGAATCGTCATTAAAATTGATAACACCGTCTCCATTTTGATCGACAAAAATCAAATCGCCGGGCTGAGCCCCATCCTGCTGAGGAGCATTATCAATTTGATCTTGGGTTTGGAACACACCGTTGGTTTCAAATCCAAAGAAATAGCCGATGGGCTGACCCACCTGAAAACGGGTTGCCACATCGCCCCCCACTCCAAAGGCGGCTCCCGGAAGGTAATCGATGCCGACAGGAACCGAAAGCACTTCGTTGTGCACCATTCCGAAGGTGTATTTACCTGAAAATTGGAAGGGAGAGCGTACTGGAGTTTGGTAGGCCAGTTCCAGCTCAAACCCCCGGTTCAACACATCGCCGGCATTGATTACCGGTGGGAATCCACCCGGACCGTAGGACCCAATTAAAGCCGACACATCGGGCTGGAACAACAAATTGGAGGTGCGTTTTTCGTACACATCCAAGGCCAATCGAAGCGTATTAAACAGAGACAAATCAACTCCCACATTCATTTGCAGGGTAGATTCCCATTTCAAATCCGGGTTGGCTGCAGTGCCAATAGCTACTCCAGAGGTAATTACATCGTCGAACACATAAACCCCTTCTCCATTCAACAGCGCCCGGTAGGCGAAATTGGGAATTTGGTCGTTCCCCGACAACCCTACACTGCTGCGTAATTTCAAGTAATCGATGAACGAGCTGGAATAAAAAGCTTCGTCTGAAATTACCCAGGCTCCGGCGATGGTGGGGAACCAACCATAGCGGTTGTTCGGACCAAACTTGCTGCTGCCATCGCGGCGCAGCAGGGCTGAAACCATATATTTTTCCTTGTAGGCGTATTCTACGCGACCAAAGTAGGACAACAGGCGCTCGGTAAATTCCCAACTGAAGGTATTGTTCAAAAACCCGCCGGCAGCCGTATTGGCTGAAATATCAGCAAATTCTAAGGAATTGTTAGGAATTCCATAGGCAATGCCCGACAGCGATTCGCCCTTGCGTTCAAACAAAGAAAATCCCAACAGCCCTTTCAATTTATGGTGTTCCGCAATGGTGGTTTCATAGTTCAAGAATCCTTCGTACGAAAGGTCCAGAAACGAGGTGTTTTCTTCATACACTGCTGCTCCACGCTCCACCATAAAGCTGTCTGCAATGGCCACCATAGGCGATTCCAACTGTTCGTTGATGGCGGTATTGGCGAATTTGCCGGGACCGTACCATACCAGCGGGGAAAACACCTTATTCTGAAGGCTTGCATAATTGAAATTAAAGCGGTTGGTGAAGGTTAATCCCTTTAGAATATCAATTTCTACCTCTTCTTTGCCCACCCATTTCATGGTTTGTACGCCATTGTACTGGTTTTGAATTTGGGCGATGGGATTGATGATGTCGTTGACCTCTTCCAGGTACGAAAACCGACCGTCAGGAAGGCGCACCGGAGCTGTGGGAAAGGCATTAATGGTATTGTACAACACCGAACCAATACCATTCTCAGGAAGCGTTCTACGGAATTCACTTGAAAACAACAGCACAGAATTGAAGCGAACGCGCTTGGAAAGCACATGCGAGAAATTCAACCGGCCATTGTACCTTGAAAAATGCGATTTATTTCCCCCCACAATACCGTCTTGACTAAAATAGCCCAAGCCCATAGAATAGGTTGATTTTTCCGATCCGCCTTGAATGCCGAGTTGATGCGATTGAATGGGTGCCGTAGAAAAAACACTGTCTTGCCAAGGCGTACCCACTCCCACATTGGTATTGTTGAACGGAAGCGGCTGTCCGCCCATGGCAAACATTTCGTTTTTAATGACCGCGTATTCTTGAGCGTTCAGCAAGTTGAGTTGACGAGCGGTTTGTTGAATTCCGGCATACCCGTCGTAACTAATGCGCATGGGAGCGCCCTTCTTGCCTTGCTTGGTGGTCACCAAAATTACTCCGTTTGCCGCCCGAACTCCATAAATACCGGCAGAAGCATCCTTCAACACCTGCACCGATTCAATGTCGGAAGGGTTCAGGGCATTTAATCCTTCTGAATCGTACACCACTCCATCCACTAAAATCAAGGGGTCGTTGTCGCCAAAGGTAGATAAGCCTCGAATGCGAATGCTGGAAGAGCCTCCGGGGCTTCCTGAATTGGTGGTTACGGTAACTCCGGCCATTTGACCTTGCAAGGCCTGATCCATCCGCGATACGTTCAGCTTGGTTAAATCTTCTCCTTCTACTTGACTGGATGCGGCGGTCATCTCCTTGCGGGAAGAAGTTCCATACCCCACCATTTGATATTCCGACAGGCGCTGTACATCTTCTTGAAGCGTCACCTTTAAAAATTCAGAACCGCTGATGGGCAACGACTGCCGCTTAAAACCAATGGCGCTGAATTCCAGCGAAGCTGCCGAAGAATCGGAAAGGTTCAACTGGAAAATACCGTTTAAATCGGTTTGCGTTCCTGAGCCACTGCCTTTGGACACCACATTGACAAATGGAATGGGCTGACCTTTGGAATCGCTCACCAAACCCTTAATAACTTGGGCAGATAGGTTGGTCAGTAAAGGCAATGCAAGCAATGAAAATCCCAGTAGAAAACGAAACATACCTGAAGTTTAGAAGTCAAATATAGTATTTTTTACAATAAGTTAATCCTGGGCTCATTTTCCATTAAAAAATAAGCTCAGAGCCACATATTGAATTCAAAACGACCTTCTTTCACCAAGGTCTTATACTTTTCCCAATCGAAGGAATACAGGGTTGCCGGACGGTGTTTTACATTTTCCTGCCGTTCTTTCAGCTCGGTCAGCGGTAAATTTTTTATGCGCTTTCTGAAATTGGGTTTATCGATGCAAATGCCAAAGGCATATTCGTAGAGTTGCTGCAGCTCGTTCAAGGTAAACTTCAAGGGCAGCATTTCAAAGCAAATGGGCTCGTGAATAAAGCGTTCTTTAAGCCGCTGGTAGGTTGCCGTTAAAATTTCATTGTGGTCAAAGGCGAGCGATTCCACTTCATCGACAGGAACCCAGCGCAGTTCTTCCACCCAAGATGAAGGTTGGGGATTGGATTCGTTCATGCGCACCATGGCCAGATAGGCATTGGTAATAACCCGGCCCTGGGGGTGTCGGTTCGGTTTTCCGAAAACCCCACCCTGCCGAAGCACCACATTTTTAAGTTCCGTCAGCTCTTCCAGAATGCGTTCAGCGGCATGGGGCAAATCTTCATCCGGATACACCAAATCGCCGGGAATAGCCCAATATCCACCGTAGGGTTCCATGGCGCGTTTTACCAACAGAATGTGGATTTTTCCATTGGAAAAGCCAAAGATTAGGCAATCCATGGAAAAGGAGTAGGAAAAAAACTGGTCAAATTTAATTTTATAGACCATAGTAGGGAGTTAAGGTTCTAGGAACAGATTTAGGGTGGAATCAAACACCTGAAGGCGTATGGGGCCGCGCGATTGTGTCCGGTTTCCGGAGTAATCTGCAAACTCAAATTGAGTTGCTGTTAAAGGAAAACGGAAGGATACTGCACTGCCCTGAGGCACCCACTTTTTTTGAAAATCAATCAAGTACTTGCCCCGTTGAGCAATGGGTAGGTTTCTTCGGCTCGCAAATACAGGCACACTGACCTGGCAAGGCCGGTCGGCATTGTGCCTTAGGCGCAGTTCAAGCCAAACCGTATCTGCGGCTCTTAAGGTATCGGCCGAGATGGAACTGGCATCGACCGTCCAGGAAGCGTAAGACATGCCTTGCCCAAAATCCCAGGCCGGATTGTAGCCTTGCAAGGAATTGTCTTTCCCTATATTTTCGCTGTGGGCATGGTCGTAATGCTCCCAGCGGCCCGGATGCCTTGGATAGGTAAAGGGGAGGCGGCCGGAAAAATCAGCCGCGCCGTACATTTTATCCAAAAACGGCTGAGTAAAATGTTCGCCGGGCAAATAGGCATGTACAATGGCATCGGCGTCGTCTACGATGCTGCCCAGCAACTTGGGTCGTCCCAGCATAAGCACCACCACCACGCGTTTTCCGGCGGCCTTTAGCTCATGCACCAAATCCATTTGGTTTTGAGTAACAAAGGGATTCTCTTCGTCTCCCGGTTTTTCTGTTCCCGGCCATTCTGAAACAAACACCACGCACACGTCGGCCGATTCCAAGGCCTTTTTATGTTGAGCCGTCAATCCGGAACCGGTGCTGGGCAATCCGCTGGCTTCGGCCCAGGAACTGCCTGTAAGGTAGTGAACCTGCCCTTGCTGCACTTCAGCCCGCCGTTGCCATTCCTTCAACAGCGAAATATCGGTTGAAAAATAACTGGAATCGCGGCCCTGCCACGTGTGCGTCCAGGCTCCATTCCAAAAGCGGCGGTCGGTAGCCGCTTGTCCCAACACCAGCACAGAAGAGTTGGATTGAAGAGGCAGGACTGAATTCTCATTTTTCAATAAGGTTAGCGACTCTGAAACCGCTTGTTTTGCTGCCGCTACAGATGATTCAGCCTGCAGCATAATCAAGGCTTGTTTGCTTTTTTTGCTGGGCATATCGAACAAACCTGCCGCCAACTTTACGCGTAGAATGCGCTTCACCGCATCGTCAAGGCGGGCCATAGGCACACGGCCCTCCAACACCAATTCTTCCAGCAAGCGGCAGTATTCCTTGTATTGTGGATTTAGGGGAACCATACTCATATCAATACCGGCATTGATGGCCATTGCGATGGCCTCTTTGTGCGAGGGGGCCACCTGATGCACCCGTTCCAAAAACAGAATATCTTCCCAATCGGTGACGGCAAATCCTTTAAATCCCCACTGATTTTTCAAAACATCGGTAATTAAATGTGCATTGATGTGTCCCGGCATACCGTTCAGCGAAGCACTGTTGATCATTACTGTAAGGGCGCCGGCATCCACGGCCGACTTAAAAGGTGGCAGGTACAGTTCGGTCAAATCTCGGGGAGAAATGATGGCCGGAGTTCGGTCTCGGCCGGAAGCCGGAGCACTGTAGCCCGCAAAATGCTTCATGCAGGCCAGCACTCGATTTGAGGCCAGCTTAGAGGCATTCAAATCGCCTTGGTACCCGGAAACAATGGCCGTTCCCAGAACAGAAGCCAGCTTGGGGTCTTCCCCCAGGGTTTCAAAAAAACGAGACCAAAGGGGTTGCCGCCCCAAATCCAATACCGGTGAAAAATTCCAAGGCACTCCGGACGAGCGGGTTTCCATGGCCGTAATTTCTCCGAATTGCCGGGCTACATCGGCATTAAACGTAGCCGCCAACCCAATTTCTTGAGGAAACAAAGTAGCTCCCAACACATAATTGGCTCCATGTATGGCATCTACTCCATATAATACAGGAACCGCAATTTCCTTTTTAAGGTAGGGCGCATGAATGGCTTGAATCAAACTCAGCCAGTCCAAGCGTGGAATGGCTCGGCCCGGTGCATTGAGGATGCTGCCCACATGATAGGTGCGCAGGGCCTCGTTCAGTTCTGCCGCATTCACTTGAAGCGGCAGGGGCAAGCTACCGTCGGAATTAAAGCGCAAAATCCCTTCCACCGTAATTTGGCAGGTCTGCCCTACCTTTTGTTTCAGCGACAGGGTTTTTAAAATCGCATCCGCCCGGGCATCAATCTCGGTCCAGTTTGTTTGAGCCTGAGCAGAAATAGGCCACAGACCGCAGCAAACCAAAACCAGTAGGAAATTGAAGTTAAAATAAGACCATTTGAATTGGAGTGTGGACATTTTTGTAAATTTGGTCAAAACGAACCGAAAGGTACAAATACTTATTGTATTTAATACTACAACTAGCCTGAAAAATTGAGGATTCGGTGTTTGGCAGATGAAGGTACAGCACAGGAATTGGGTTTTGAGGATTGCGGCAGGGATTGCAACGGCAGTGAGTGCAGCCGGCCGCCGCAGGGACCGGGCTG
>JAQCBQ010000190.1 GCA_027621385.1 Bacteroidota bacterium
AAAGAAGACGATGGCTACAACGCTCGTACTGAAACGTTCGAGCCGATGATGAAGGCTGGGGTAATTGACCCAGTTAAAGTTAGCCGCGTAGCTTTAGAAAACGCTGCCTCGATTGCCGGTATGTTGCTCACCACCGAGTGCGTCATTGCCGACAAAAAAGAGGAGTCTAAAGCTCCTGCCATGCCTCCCATGGGTGGCGGAATGGATTATTAATCCATTTGAATTTAAACCTGAACAGGGCGGTTCCTCGAACCGCCCTTTTTTTTGCCCTAGATTTAACAGCGCTGTTCCACCAATTTAACCCTATTGGCTTACCTTTATTATCAAATTTTATATTTATGATAAATCAGGTCTGCACGGTCATGGTTGGGTTTGGTCTTTTCTTGGGCTCCGCCCTGCTTCAAGCTCAAGGCCTTTAGGATTGCCAAGATCGACTTTAAAATTAGCCCCATTTTTCATTACAAACAGAGAAGATTTGAAGCCCATAATTGCTTGAAATTTGTAGCTTATACGGTTTACAGGAAACTAAAAGGCAGCAAAAGGAAAATCAGATTTTTCTCCGGAAAAGGTGATTTATACCGTACATAGTATTTATGAAATTGAAGCAAAATCACGTAATGATAAAACTTGTAAATGTAGACTGCTCATTTAAAAAGGCAATACCCTCAAATCTTGCATGACTTCCGCTTAAGGTGATGCAGAGACTAGTTTGGGGAATAAATTCTGAAAAGCCTATTCTATAGCATGAAAACTGAATATCTTTGCCCTATGAGTTCAATGGTTAAAATTACCCTGCCCGATGGTTCAGTTCGGGAGTATCCTGTAGGAACCACGGCTATGAACGTAGCGGAGTCCATTAGCCAAGGATTGGCAAGGCAGGTATTGGCGGCAAAAATTAACGGAGAACTAAAAGAAGCCGCCACGCCTTTAAACCACGATGCCGCCGTGCAATTGCTCACCTGGCAGGATGCCGATGGTAAATCTGCCTTTTGGCACTCCAGTGCCCACGTATTGGCGGAAGCTGTTCAAGCATTATACCCGCACGCTTTATTCACCATAGGTCCCGCTGTTGAACAGGGATTCTATTACGATATCGATTTTGGAGATTCTGCCCCTGGAGCCGATGATTTAACCCGAATTGAAGAAAAAATGATGGAATTCGCCCGTCAGGCGAATACGTTTTCCCTGTATCCCATTTCAAAGGCTGATGCTTTGGATTATTACCGGAAAAGGAACAATCCATATAAAGTGGAATTGATTGAAAATCTTGCGGATGGCGAAATAACCTTTTGCGACCAGGGTAGTTTTACTGACCTATGCCGCGGAGGTCATATTCCCGATACCGGATACATTAAAGCCGTTAAATTGCTGAATTTGGCTGGGGCGTATTGGAGGGGAAATGAAAAAAATAAGCAATTGGTCCGAATTTATGGGGTTTCATTTCCCAAGCAAAGCATGTTGAAGGAGCATTTAGAGCTGTTGGAGGAGGCAAAAAAGCGGGACCATCGAAAATTAGGTCAGGAATTGGGCTTGTTTGCTTTCAGTCAACGTGTAGGGAAAGGATTACCCCTATGGCTTCCCAAGGGTGCTGCCCTTCGGGAGCGTCTTGAACAGTTTATGCGCACGGCTCAGCGTAAGGCAGGATACCAGCCCGTAATTACTCCGCACATTGGCAGCAAAGCCTTGTATGAAACAAGCGGGCACTGGGATAAATATGGAGCTGATAGCTTTCAACCCATAGAAACTCCCGAAGAAGGAGAGTTGTTTATGCTCAAACCCATGAACTGCCCACACCATTGTGAAATTTACAAGGCCGAGCCTAGAAGCTACCGAGATTTGCCTCTTCGATTGGCGGAATTTGGTACGGTGTATCGGTATGAACAAAGCGGTGAATTGCATGGATTAACTCGAGTACGCGGTTTTACCCAAGACGATGCCCATATTTTTTGCAGGCCAGATCAGGTTAAAAATGAATTTGTTAAAGTGATTGATCTGGTTTTGTACGTGTTTAAATCGCTGAACTTTTCTGATTACCGCGCTCAGGTGAGTTTGCGTTCAAAAGAAGACAGAAGCAAGTACATTGGGTCAGACGAAAACTGGGAAAAGGCCGAATCGGCCATTGTTGAGGCTGCTGCCGAGCGAGGCCTTACAACCGTGGTAGAGTATGGAGAAGCCGCATTTTACGGCCCCAAGCTTGATTTTATGGTGAAAGATGCCTTGGGCCGCAGCTGGCAGTTGGGAACCATTCAAGTAGATTATAACTTGCCAGAACGATTTGAATTGGAATATACAGGCCAAGACAATCAAAAGCACAGGCCGGTGATGATACATAGGGCGCCTTTTGGCTCTATGGAACGGTTTGTGGCCGTTTTAACCGAGCATTGCGGAGGAAATTTTCCGCTTTGGCTTAGTCCAGAGCAGGTTGTTGTGTTGCCAATCAGCGACAAATTCCTAGACTATGCGGAAAAAGTTGCTGATTTATTGAATAATTCCGATATTCGCACCCTCGTTGACCGGCGTACCGAGTCCATAGGCCGAAAAATTCGCGATAACGAAATGCGTAAACTCCCGTTTATGCTGATTGTTGGAGAGAAAGAAGAAGCTGAAGAAAAGGTATCTGTTCGCGAGCATGGAAAAGGTGATTTGGGCTCTATGAATACTCAAGAGTTTAAACAGCTGATTCATGAAGAAATAAGTAGGCAATTGAATCATTAACCTAAAGAGGAAATATTCTGAGACAACGTACTCCATTTAGGCCTCGGCGGCAACAAGTTGAGCCGGAGCATAAAATTAACGACCGAATTCGGGCCCAGCAGGTTCGCTTGGTGGGAGATAACGTTGAAAACGGTGTTTTCCCCCTTAGGGATGCCTTAAAAATGGCCGAGGAACAAGAACTCGATTTGGTGGAAATTGCTCCACAAGCCGAGCCTCCCGTTTGTAAGGTGATTGATTACAAGAAGTTCCTATACGACCAAAAGCGTAGGCAAAAGGAGATTAAAGCCAATGCCTCGAAAGTAATCGTAAAGGAAATTCGCTTCGGCCCTCAAACCGATGACCATGATTTTCAGTTTAAACTGAATCATGCCAAAGGTTTCTTAAATGAGGGCGCTAAAGTGAAAGCCTATGTGTTCTTTAAAGGTCGTTCAATTGTCTTTTCAGAACAGGGAGAGGTTCTTTTACTGAAATTTGCTCAAGAGCTTGAGGAGTTTGGTAAAGTAGAAAATCTGCCTACCCTAGAAGGCAAACGAATGACCATGATGATTGGTCCAAAAAAGAAAAAGTAACCACCCTTTGGGGTCTAATTGATACGCCTTATGCCGAAAATGAAGACGAACTCCAGTGCCAAAAAGAGGTTTACCCTTACCGGTACAGGTAAAGTGAAGCGGAAGCATGCCTTCAAGCGTCACATTTTGACCAAAAAATCCACCAAGCGGAAACGCAATTTGACGCATTTCACCTTGGTAGATCCAGCAGATCAATCCAACGTTCGATTGATGCTGTTGAAGTAATTTGTATTTTTTAATCGTTAAACCATATACCGATGCCACGTTCCGTTAACAAAGTAGCCTCAAGAGCCAGGAAAAAGAAAGTCCTGCAGTTGGCCAAAGGATCCTTTGGTCGTAGAAAAAACGTGTGGACGGTTGCTAAAAACTCTGTTGAAAAAGGCCTTGGCTACGCCTACAGAGACCGTAAAACCAAAAAGCGCAATTTCCGTGCTTTGTGGATTCAACGGATTAATGCAGCCGTACGCATGCATGGTATGAGTTATTCCCAATTCATTGGGGCAGTTCACAAAAGTGGATTAGAACTCAGCCGCAAAACATTGGCCGATTTGGCATTGAACAATCCAGAAGCTTTTGCAGCTATCGTTGCTCAAGTGAAAGGGTAATCCAATCTACCAATTGCGTTAGAATCCTCCTTGCGGAGGATTTTTTTTTGCCCATACTCCATTCCTGCTGTTGCTCTTTTAATTTCTACCCTTTAAAGGTTTTGAGGTACCGGCTACTTTGATTAATCGGTTTTAATGTAAGAGGCGCCCGCGGCAGGGATTGACGAGGCAAGCCCGCAAAGGTACCGGCGGAAAGTGGCGCGCGGTGAGGAGGCGACGCGAGGAGCCACCGCAAACCGCTGCCACTCCGTCCGGTAACTGCGGACTTGCCCGGAAAGCCCGCGGCCGCCCCACCCTTTAAATCTGCCATGCGTGACCTTCATCACTCCTAATGCCAAGGATTGGCCCTATCTTTGTCATCAATGCCTACCGGTATTCGAATTTTAAAACGTTGACTATGCATTCGTTTCACATTGAACAATTGTACACGGGCTGCCTCGCTCAAGGAGCCTATTATGTTGAATCTGATGGGGTTGCGGCAATTATAGACCCATTGCGTGATA
>JAQCBQ010000191.1 GCA_027621385.1 Bacteroidota bacterium
CCAGTGGGCTTGCGGTGGCTCCTAAAGTCGCCTCCGCGCCACGCGGGCCAATCCCCGCCACCCTGTGGGCTAGCTCCGTCAATCCCTGCCGCGGGCGGAGTCTAAACCATGGACCACCTCACAATGTACACCTGAATTTTGGCCAGCACGCCGGCTCAAACGGAAATGCATACCCAACCCAGCTCAGCCTTAGTCCGGTGTGAATTCGCCCTGATTCCAAGGGCAGCCTTGCTCCAACTCTTGAAAAGTGTTAACAATCTGGAATATTTCCATAAAAAAGGCAGCTATTTTATCGTTTCGGCGTCTTAGTTTATGTAAGTTTGACCAACAAAACATGCTTTCATGAATCTACGCCTACTTGCTTTTGTTCTCTGCCTGTACTCATGGGCCCAAGCACAAAATATCACTTTATTTCAATCGGCAGGATCGGTTCCTGAATCGCATCCCGCCCATCAGGCCCTGCATCATTTTGGATTGTTTACCGCTGATGCGCAGGGGTTAAACCAATTGCGCACCGGTCCTGAATCGGTCTTGGTCGATCTTCCCGATGGCTATGGAAATGCATTTACAGCCCTGCTGCAGGAAGTCAATTTATTTACATCCGACGCGGTTTTTCATACGGCCGATGGGCATGTTTTAAATTTTGACCGGGGTCGGCATTTTCAAGGCCGCATGCCCGAAGCCGGCAACAGCATGGTTTCCTTGAGTGTCTTTCCAAGCCATGCCGTAGTAATTTACAGCTATGCCGGAGGCAATGTTGTGATTGCTCCTCTGGAAGAGGCCAATGGAAACCTATCTAGCACCTATGTGGCCTATTACGACAAAGATTTTAAAACGGCTCCGCCGTTTGAGTGCTACACCTCCGACCAAGATCGGATTGGCAGCGACGACGGCTTAGAAATGGATGAAACCCGGGCCATGAACGACTGCCGTGAAATTGGCATTTCTATGGAAGCCAGCTACAAAACCTTTCAGGACAAAGGATCCGATACGGCCAACGTACAGAATTTTTTAATCGGCTTTTTCAACAACGTCGCCTTGCTGTACAGCAACGAATCCGTCAACATTAAAATTTCAGAAATCCGCATCTGGACAAGCCCTGACAACATCCCCACCAACTCTTCCAGCAGCGCCCTTACCTCATTTGGCGCCTTGCGTCAAAACAACTTTAATGGAGATTTAGCCCATTGGGTAACCACCGGAAATTACGGGAACGGTGGAATTGCCTGGTTGGATGTACTCTGCGCCAGCCATAACCCGAATAGCAATTCAGGGCCCTATGCCTACAGCAACGTCAGTGGAAACTATGCCACCGTACCCACGTATTCCTGGACTGTCATGGTGTTTGCCCATGAAACCGGACACAATGTGGGCTCGCCCCACACCCACAATTGCGGTTGGCCAGGTGGAGCCATTGACAGCTGCTATACCGTTGAAGGCAACTGCTATTCCGGGCCAGCCATTGCGCGAAAAGGAACCGTGATGAGCTACTGCCATTTAACCAACCAAGGCATCAATTTAGCCCTTGGCTTTGGTCAATATCCGGGAGCCAAACTCCGCACCGAGGTGAGTTCCGGACAATCCTCCTGCCTTGGATTTTTGCCAGGTGTAAATCCCAACATTGGCACCAATGCCCCTGTTTGTCAGGGCGACACCCTAATATTGACCACGGCGGGCAATCCGGGAACCACCTACAGTTGGAACGGCCCAGGAATTCCAGGCGGGACTCAGGCCGACACCCTTTTCATTCCCAATGTAGCCTCAAATCAGCAGGGGAATTATACCGTTGTTGGCAGCACCGGAAACTGCAACATTACCAATGTCATTTATGCTCAAGTAACAGCAAAGCCGGCAGATCCCAGCATCCAAGAAATTTCCAACACCTACAACTTGCCCGTATATTCGAATGCCATTTATCAATGGTACGATCAAAATGGCGCCATCAACGGGGCCAATCAAAATGTATATGTACCCACCCAAGATGGACAATACTACGCGACCATCCAATTGGATTACTGCGATTTTGTGCTGCATTCAGACACCATCCTTGAAACCTATTTTAATATCTCTGACCTCAATTCAGAATCAGGAATGCATGTGTTCCCAAACCCGGCACAACAGCAGGTCCATCTGGCCTTTGATCAGCCTTTTGAAGGCCGGATTGAATGGACAGACATCAGCGGCCGAGTCTGTGCCCAATTTACCATTCAACAGAAAAATGGAATTTCCATGCCTGTAGGGCATTTGAATCGGGGCATCTATTTAATTCGAATTCAGCCCCGAAACGGAATGGAACAAATAAAGCGGGTGGTGTTGAATGATTAAGCCGGTTTTTTTTGACTAGCTGATGTTGATTGAGTCAGGAATTGCGTTTAATAGGTATGCGTTGCGGTTAAAAAACAGCATGGTTCGATTGCTCGTATTGGGTATGGCTCTTGTGTTCTTGGTCTCCACTGCCCTAGGACAAACCTCCGATCCTTCTGAGGAGCAGGAAGACGATTTACGCTCCTACTTTATGACAGGACCGCCCCCTCGTGGTGGCTACAGTTACCTGATGCAGGCTCAAATTTCAGCACCTCATCTGTTGCTAAACGCAGCCAATGCACGGGCCTTCGATGCCATCGTACAAGGAGAATTTTCATGGCAACGCTTGGTGTTTCCGAAGTTCTACCTGGGCTTACAAGGGCGCTATACCGCTTTCAATATTTTCTATCCGCCCATTGCACCGGGCACCAACAACACCGGGATTTCCGACATTGTGAGCCATACTTGGGCGGTGGGTCCAAAAATATCGTACATGTGGGTTGACAAAAGTGGAGTCGCCTTTATGCCTTCCTTGTCTGGCGGTTACAGTGAAATACGTTACACCGGCATTGTTCAAATGGATTATACCGGCACTTTATTTCAACGTACGGTTCAAGATCGGGGTTGGTATTTGAGCGGTTGGGCCAAGTTGCTGTATTTTCCTTTTGAAGATTTAAATGCTGCCCTGAGTATGGGAGCCGGCCTCACCTATTTTTCACATCAATTTTCAAAATCTGCCGTAGATTTAGATGGAATGGATGAGCTTCAAAATCTGAGTGACAATGGCGCAACCCTTCATTTGGATTTGGGCCTGGGCATTTTGGTGTTCATCGGCCGACGTCGATAAACCCCATAGGGGTGCCATTAGTATAGGACTGGCATTATTTTAGAACGACAATAGAACTCACAAAACTAAAACCCCGTAGGACTGATAGTATTGTAGAAGATATTGGAACTCACAACACAAGAACCCCGTAGGGCTGACATTATTGTAGAGCCACCCCCAACCTACCACCCACAAATCAAAAAATACCATTCGTAAACTAAGGGTGGAACAAGATCTGTAAATACTGCATTTAAAATAGAAATAATTTACCTTCGTGGCGTTGCCAGAACCCAACAACGGCACACTTAGGGATGATTTTTGAATGCAAACCGCATGCGGTTTGAGTGTTGATGCAATGGCATTTATGCCATTCCGTGCAGATGGACAATCTTCCGTGTACACGCTTGGGTGGTGGTCAACACCGTTTAGAACTCAAACATTGTAGGTATGCCATTTCGTATTTTATTTTTTTTGTGCTGTATTGGCCTTTCAGGATGCCAGTCAATACGATGGAGTTCGGTATTATCGGCTTCGGCAAGTGGATTTTGATGGGAAGCAAGAGTATTTTCAGCCGGTAGCGGCAGATTGTCCAAACAGCGGGACGGCCGTTTCCATCTATCCAAATCCGGCCTCTGAACAGCTGCGCATTCAAGGCGCCGAACCGGGTTCGGATTGGGAGATTTTTGATGTGTCGGCCCGGAGCCTGCTTAGGGGTAACATTCAAGAGGAAGGAACAGAATTGATTTCTGTGCTTTCCCTTCCTGCGGGGCTGTACCATATGCACCTGCAGAATCGGGTGTTCCCGTTTGTGGTTTTGGAGTAGGGTTTTTACTGGGAAGTTTTTTTTACCGCAAAGAGCTCAAAGGTAAGCCGCAAAGGGCGCTGAGGTGGTGTAATAAAAACAAGGCCGTAGTTCGAACTACCACATCTCTGTGCGCTTTGCGCCTGCTTAGAGCCCTTTGTGGTAAAAAAAACGCTCTTTTATTTCAACGGGATTTTACCGCAAAGGGCAAGAAGGGATATCGATGCCTAACATTGAACCACTGCCTCCTTTAAGCCTACTTTTAAAATGGTTTCGTAGCAACTACATCTGCTGAACGGCCTCCATTCCAAGCAAGTGCAAAGCACGATTTAGGTGCAGTTGAACCGCTCGGGTGAGGCTTAGCCGAAATTGACGGGCACTTTGCTGACTCTCCGCCAAAACAGGATGACCATGATAAAATGCACTGTAGGCCGAGGCCAATTCATAAA
>JAQCBQ010000192.1 GCA_027621385.1 Bacteroidota bacterium
CTGTATCCATGGCAACGCTGTCAGCAAGACCATCACCATCTGTATCCATAGCTACTCCATCAGCAATTCCATCGCCATTTATATCTACTAAGTCGCCATCAAATAACGCTTCTGCAATTTCTCCACCAAAAAGAGACACTGCCCATTTAATTAAATTTCCAATCATAATTATTAAAATTTATTTTCCTACTCATTTGGCTTTTCGGAATACGCCCCGTTTTTTATAGTGGGTTCTGGACTCCACTTTTGTTTGTCAATTTTACAAAATAATTTTAAGAACTATCAAAGTTGTCCTTTGGTGGCTCTCTTGTGTGACCGCTAAGTCTGTTTAACTTGCCCATAACTCATTTATAGCCGCTAAAATCTTTCGCCTATCCGCCAAATTGGCTGTATAGGCGAAGGTTTGCTACGCTTTATCAAATCTACTAAACTTTTTCAAACATGGTCAAAACAACCTGTTTTTTCAAGAATTTGGGTCGATATATGGGTTCGAACCTCTGAATTTGCGTGGTTGTTATTAGCCAAGTTATAGGTTACTGTAGTTTTGGTCTGCTTTTGAATTCAATGCGGGAATACACCGCTGTGCCAGAACCCTTGCAAACTAGCCGGTTGTGTGCTTCTGACTTTTTTGAGTGTTTGGTATCCAAATCGGCATGCCCGTTGAACTCTTGTCTGCCGGGGTGTGTTTTGTTCAAGTGGATAATGAGCGGGTTCGGTTTGTTGAGAAAGAAGCCCTAAACCTTTCATGTCCTTAGAACTGAAATTCCCGCCCTAGGAATCAGGTTCATGGGAGCAGGTAAAATTATCCCTGATTTTTACCTCAAGTCAAAATTCTAACCTATTAAGCTGGCAAACGGATTGTTACAACAGACTTTGTCAGCCTCGTTTAAAAAACGAGTAAAATCAACAAGTGCCAACGGCTGGATTAATAACCTAGAACAGGTTTCTTATGACCACGCCCGCGGCAGGGATTGACGAGGCTTGCCCGCAAGGGTGCCGGCGGCCGCTGTTGCGCGGCGAGGAGGCGACCTTGGGAGCCACCGCAGCCCGCAAACAGCCCGCCCGGCAACCGCGGACAAGCCCGGAAAGCCCGGCTGCCGCCCAACGATCCTAACTTCCCAAAAATCTGGGTATATCCCGTTAAAAATCAGGCTTTAACCCCCGGTGTGAAGGCCTTTAGGTAGTGCGGCTCCAGGTAGGTGGCGTCCGCGAATTTCTGCTCCCGCATGTAGCGCAGCGCCAACTGAGCAAAAGCCGCTCCCATGGGCAAGGACTCCAGTACTCTACCGTAGCCAAAGGCCTGTGCCAATTTCGGACTCCCGTCGCCGCCAATCCAGGCCCCCTGCAAATCGTCCGCCGAATGGACGACCAAGGCCGTATCGGGCGTTAAACGCTCCCCCAGCGCACTGTAGGTCGCCGTGTACACTTCCATGCGGCGGGCATCCATAACGGGCATCAGCAGGTCCTCAGGACTGTTTTGCCCCGGCAAAGCCATGACCATGGCACGGGCCAGCACATCCAGCGTGGGAATGGCCAAAATGGGCACCTGAGCGCCGAAAGCATAGCCCTTGGCGACCGAAGCGGCAATGCGCAAGCCGGTGTACGAGCCCGGCCCCAGCGTAATGGCGACGGCATCGGCCCGATGCCCCTGCAAGGCCTGCTGAGCCAATACGGTGAGCATGGAGGCATGCTGCATGGGCTCCGTCAGCTCATGCCAAACCGCAAGTTCTTCTCCCTCCACCAATCCACAGCGGCAAATGGCCGTGGAAGCGTCCAACAGCAGAATGCGCATCAAGGCTCAATCATGGTTTCGTACAGCAGCGATTTGTCCACCACTTGTATGGCATCGCCCGATTTCAGGGTTTTGGAAATCAGGGAATAGGGTCCGGAAATGACCTGCCGGTAATTTCCGAGTCCCGATTTGATTTCGATGTACTGCAGGTCTTGGATGCCGGTTTCGACTTCCAGCATTTTGGCTTTTCCGGAGTCGGCGACGAAGACGTATTCTTTGAAGGTGGATAGGCTGGATGCCGGCTGTGTGGTGTCGGCCCGGGCCACCACCGCTCCGATGGGAATGGATTTGACTTTGTTGGCCCTGCGGGTGCGGATATCGACCGAGGCCGACATTCCCGGGCGGAAGGGCGACATTTTTGAGTTCAAACCCACCAGCAAGTCTTCGTACGAACTGCGCAAAATGCGGATGCGCACCTCGAAGTTGGTGACTTGATCGGAAGAAATAATGGCGTTTTGCCCGGCAGGCGAATTGGCGATGGAGGTAACCACACCGGTAAAACTGCGGTTGGAATAGGCATCTACGTCGATGCTGGCGGTGTCGCCCAATTTTACTTTTACGATGTCGTTTTCATTCACTTCTACGCGCACTTCCATGTTGCTGAGGTTGGCGATGCGCAGCATTTCGGTGCCGGTCATTTGGGCCGTACCTACAACGCGTTCGCCTTTTTCTACATCGAGGCGGGAAACGACTCCGTCCATGGGCGACAGCAGTCGGGTGCGGTTTAAGTTCTCGCGGGCGGCTTTCAGTCCGGCTTCTACGCTGCGTACGTTGTAGGCGGCACCATCTACCGCCTGCCTGGCAGCTTTTAATTCGTTTTGAGCCACCAGATAGGCCGATTTGCTTTGCTCATACTCGGCTGCCGATATGGCTTCTTTTTGGTAGAGCTTGGTGCTGCGCTCAAAGGCCAGTTCCGATTGTTCAAATTGGGCTTCGGCCTGCGATTGCCGCGATCTTGCCGAGGCCAATCCGGATTGAGCCTGGCTCACCATGGCCTGCATGCGGTCGTTTTCTGAGGCATAGATTTCGGGATTGATTTCCATCAGCAATTGCCCTTCTTTGACCGAATCTCCTTCCATAACAAACAGCTCTACGATTTCTCCCGATACGTCGGAACTGATTTTCACTTCCATTTCGGGCTGGATTTTTCCGGAGGCCGATATGGTTTCGACGATGTCGCGCACCTCTACGCTGTCGGTGTACACCAGTTGTTCTTCCGAGCCCCCGCATTGCACCAGGAACAGGCTTACTGAGATAAGAGACAAAAGGACGGTTGTTTTCATCGTTATTTTATGATTCGTTGGCCCTGGTAAAATTCCAGCACCAAGTGTTTAAATAAGGCATCAAATTTGGCGATGGCCAGCTCGGTTTCGGCGTTGAACAGCTTGGTGGTGGCATCGTTCATTTCAAAGGCATTGGCCGCCTGTACTTCAAATCGAGTTTGAATGTAGGAATACGACAGGCGCAGGGCCTCGGCATTTTTCTGGTTGGCCTCCAGGGTTTTTTCTGCGGCTTGGGCGTCGGCCCAGGCTCGATACACGGTGTTGCGAAGGGTTTGGCGTTCTTGAGTTAAGGCCAATTCAGCACCAATCATGTTTATTTTTGCCCGCTGAACAGCGGTGCGCACGCCCAATCCGTTAAAAATCGGAACGGAAAGGCTCATGCTTAGGGTTTGAGAATTGTTCAGGCGGACTTGATCGAGGAATGGAATGGCGGCAGAATTGGGATCTAAGGGGTTTTGCTTTCTCAATTCAGAATACACGGTGTTGATGCGGGCTCCGGCGCTGATGCTGGGAAGGTATGAACCCCGCGAGGCCCAGAGGGACTGACGGCCTGCGGTTACTCGGGCCTCGGCCGCCAGCAATCCCGGCCGGGAGCCTTGGGCGGCCTGAAACAGCTGATCTGGACTCAATGCCGCTGCCGATTTAGCGGGCAGAGAGCGAAGCAAGGCAAGGGTTTCGGTGGTGTCAATTTGGATGTCAGGGCTTGGCAAATCCATGGCTTGACTTAAGGCGAGTTTTGCCAATGCTAGGGCGTTGTTGGCCCGCACCCGTTGAATTTCTTGGCTGGAACGCTGAGCCTCAAGCATCAGCCATTCGCCTTTGTTTAGGGCTCCGTTTTCGTACAACAGCTTGGTGCGGTCGCACTGAGCCTGCAGCAAGCGCAGCTGCTGGTCTGCGATTTGGGCGCGCTCTTGAGCAAAAACGGTTTGCAGGTACAAATCGGCAACATTCAGGTATAAATCGTCCAGCGCTTGCTGGAAATCGTACTTGGCGGCTTCGCGGTTGCTAATGGCGCCTCGTAGGGTATGGTAGCGCTGAAGTCCGCCAAACACCAACATGTTGGCCGAGGCTCCGGTGAAAAAGGTGCTGTAGTTGTCGTTTTGCAGCGTCAATGAATTGGGGTCAAAGCTCAATCCATAGTTTTCTGAAAAGTCGGAACTGAGATTTGCGGTGGGCAGCATTTGAGCCCAGGCCTGATGAAAGCCAAGCCGGGCTTCATCTACCCTCAGTTGCACTTGCTTTAAGCCGATGTTTTTTTCTCGGGCATGTTCCAGGCAGCGTTGCAGTGTC
>JAQCBQ010000193.1 GCA_027621385.1 Bacteroidota bacterium
TTTGGTGCCCCCCGGACTGACGGTAGGCTTTCAATCTAAAGGCAGCTTAAACGCCCCGAAGTCGCCGCGATTCTGCTGTGTTAAACCGGTGTCTCTGATTAGTGAATATGCGCCCGGTTTGTTTTTGAATGTTTCCGGCGAAACCACTTGCGCAGCGCTGGTCAATCCTTTTTTCCTAGCCGATGTACAACCAAATCCAAGCCGGGGAGAGGTATTGGTCCGGTTCCATGTGTCGACTCCGGGAAAGGTGTCATGGAGGGTGATTGGTGGCGATGGGAAATCGGCGCTCGTAGGAGAAGGCGATTATGCCGCGGGCATGCAGCAATTTAGTATTCCCGCAAAGACCTTGGCTCAGGGCAGCTATTCCCTTGTTATGACACAGGGAGACCATGTAGGTGTGAGCAAGTTTATCATCTTGGAATAAGCCTCGCAGCTATCCTTACATAATGTCGGTCACCTGCGCCATACATCAGCCCAATTTTTTGCCCTGGCTCGGGTATTTTTATAAAATTCAAACGGCCGATGTTTTTATTTTTTTAGATTCTGTCCCTATGTCTGTTGGGGGGGCCTCGGCCATTACGCACCGAACTCGGATTCGGGTTGGAGAAACGGAGCATTATTTGAGCTTACCCATCCAAAAAACCGGGGCAAAGCGAATTCAAGACGAACGCATCGTACCCGGAAATCACCTTCAAAAACTTAAAAAAACCGTTGCCCAGTCTTATGCCAAAGCTCCTTACTTTAAACAAAACTGGCCACTGTTGGAGTCGGTTCTATCCTATCCCTCATTAAGCCTTTCTGACTTCAATATTCATGGCATTGAATCGGTTTGCTCCGCACAGGATTGGAGCCCAAGGCTGTTGCGCTCCTCTGACCTCGTTCAATCTTGGGCCCACGTTCCTCAAAAATCCGAATTGCTCATTGCTTTGTGTCAATGTGTTGGCGCAGACCGCTATTTGGCTGGAGGGGGAGGCTCAAGAAATTACCTGAATATAGAATTGTTTCATGCCGCGGGCATTGAGGTGGTTTATTCTCCGTTTGTACACCCCATCTACCGGCAATTTGGAAACACATTCATTCCCGGTCTTAGTGCAATGGATGCCCTATTCCATGTTGGTTCGCTCCCAAGCCAATGAGTGTACCATTTTCTTTAAGAATTATAATGTCCATAATGATAAATGGGGGCCGCGGCTAAACCGATTTTATTGCCCCAAAGTTTGCAACGTACTCGCAATACAACATTCCCTCTGTGAACTTTGTGCCGACTTGGAGTGCTTTGTGGTAAAAAAACCAATCAAGGCATAACAGTCCATTTTTTACCGCAAAGGGAGCAAAGGAGCCTCGGATTTCCTGCACATACTAGGCGGACCACATTCTCTTTGTTCCGACTTGAGGTTCTTCATGGTAAAAAACGGAAGAAAATTAAAGTTGTATCCTTTTCCCAAACTCCAAAGGCCGTACCGTTCTAGTAGGCAAAAGATTGAATATCCGGCCCATCAATACAAAGAAAACGTGAATCCATTTGGACTTTCCCATACTCCGATAAGTGAAAAAATCTCTTTGTCTGGGTTTTGAAAGATATAATGGCCACCAACCTGTCAATCGGTGTTGAACTATTCCGGATTGATTTTCATAAAATGCGGCCTGAGCTTGGTTTATGAGCAATTCACTGAGCCAAGTTTTAACTACATCAGCCCGAAGGGGCGAGTGGGGACTTGCTGACAGCAAATGTTGGGCATAGTCCGGATAAGCCAACTTCATGGCCGGCAAAAAAGTGGGGGCATAGGCTCGTGCAAATCTCAATCGCATTGCCTTGGTTTCTATATCTGAAGCAGAACCGGGTCCCCATCCCTCCAGTTCGCTTTTGGATTCGGCATGAAATCGAAAATTTGCCGTAATGGCCTCAGAAGAACGAACCCCTTCTTGGCCAAACGTCAACAAGAAACGAATCCACAAATCCAAATCCATAGAATAATGGTACAGGGGATCTACCCCATTCAGAATCCGTATGCAATCCATTCGGTAAAAAAGTCCCTGTTGGTTCAATCCGCGAACTGAAGCCGTTTCCCAAACAGAGGAGAAAATTGAACAGGCTGAATTAACATATTCGATTTGATTTAATTTGATAATATTGGCCCTGCTGGTAAGTGCCAAGACTTCGGTGTCTCGGAATTGGCTTCCTATCAGATAAAGGGCTCCGGGCTCAAGCCAATCGTCCGAATTTAACCAATTAAATACTTGCCCCGTACAACGTGCAATCCCTTTGTTTAGGGCATCGCTTTGTCCTTTGTCTGGCTCGGACACCCAATAGGAGATTAAGCCTCGATAATGCTGTATTACCTGCATGGTTTCGTCGGTACTGCCCCCATCAATGAGCACAACCTGCAAGTTTGGGTAGTTTTGAAGGAACAGACTGCGTAAGGTTGTCTCTAAAAACCGCCCTTGCTGAAAACTAGGCACTACAATGCTGATTTGCGGCCATGCCAAATGGGGTTCATATTCAACAAAAAAATCTTCTTCAACTAAGATTTTTTCAAACCCGAGCGGTTCGGGAAGAGTAGCCGGCTGCTTCATTTGGAATTCAAATAGGCGCGTACTTGACCTAAATCTTTAACAGCAATTAAATTGCAATAATCGTAGGTGTTTCCGGCAGGTTCGGGCACCAATGTTTTTGTTTTTGGCAGATAACGAAACCAGGAATATCCCAAATTCAGCAGAAAATCAAACAACTCGGTGCAGGTATGCCCTGCATGTTGTGCATTGGCTTCTGTAAATTCAACCAAAAAGACAGGCGCCTGCTCCTGTGCAAGCCAATTTCTACCTCCTTGCAACACCTTTACTTCCCATCCTTCTACATCCAATTTAACCAAGCGTATGGAATTCGCCAAGTCCGGGCTTTCTATGCTCCACTCATCCAAGGTTTTGGTTTGCACGATTTCATGGCCTGTTTTACCTCCCATAAACGGTTGAGCGAACGAATTGAAGGCATCAAAACCTTCTTCGGCAAGTTGCAAGGGCAATTCCCCTGTTTTGTCAGAAAAGGCCCAAGGTAAAATTTGTACGTCCTGTATGTTATTCAGGGCTAAATTCTCTTGTAGTTTACTCCGTGTTTTCGAGGCCGGCTCAACGGCCAAACAGGGTGCTGAACCCTGCAAAATTTTTGCTGCATGCAATGAAAACAAGCCGACATTGGCCCCAATATCTAAAAATCCCATTCCGGGCTTTAAAAAATCCCACACAAACGCCAGTTCGTCTTCTTCAAATCCATTAAAAATAGCGAAGGAAAGTTGGTTGTTTTTTTCCAACATAATTCGAATTCCCCTGGGAAGTGAAAATGAAATACGGTCGGAATTGCCAAACTGCAAATCAAACAAATAGCGTTGTTTCCAAGCTTTGAAATGCTGGGGCTTCAGCCTGCGCCAATGCCGGTAAATTTGAACCCGGTGCATCAAAAAATCCGCTATATGTAAATCCACCTGTTTCATTTGAAATTCTATTCTAGGCTGAAGGTGGCCTCATCATTAAACAGCCCCTGGTTGAGCGACGGAACGGCAAATCCCTCTTTCATCGGCGGGGCCACCACCACCAGTTGTTGCACATCTTCCGCTTGTTCAACCAAGACGCCCTTCGAGGTAAGGTAGGTTAGCATCATATAATTCGCAGGCATTAATTTCATGGCCGGCATACGAATACGAATGCGGTTTATCCCCGGCACGAACGAAAACCGTTGATGTTGAAACTCTGTCCAAACCGACAAAATACGCTGCCCCCCCATATCATTAAACCCTAAGGCAACACCCACATCTTCAAGGTGCTGTTGGGCAAAAAATTCCAAAACAAAGGAACACGGTCTGCTTTGTTGAACAATAGCTAGAGGTTCCCCATGTTCATTAAATATTTGAATGCTATTCAATTGTGCCAGAAAAGTACCCGTTCGTGTTGCTCCGGCCTGAGCAGATTGAAGACCTTGAATGTATTGTTGAATCACCTCAGAGGTGGCTCCATCGGCCAGTAAGCGGCCTTGGTCCAGTAAAATAGCCCTAGGACACAATGCCTGAATGAAAGCCAAATTGTGCGAAACAAACAAGATGGTTTTCCCTTCCCCCTTTGAAGCCTTTTTCATCTTTTCAACACACTTTTTTTGAAATTCAGCATCGCCTACAGCCAAAACTTCATCAATGATTAGAATTTCAGGGTCTAAGTGCGCGGCAACGGCGAAAGCAAGTCGAACATACATACCGGAAGAATACCTTTTTACCGGTGTATCTAAAAATTGTTCAACTCCGGCAAAGGCAACAATTTCATCGAGACGCTGATGTACTTCCCACCTTCGC
>JAQCBQ010000194.1 GCA_027621385.1 Bacteroidota bacterium
CTTCTGCACCCAACATTCGAATGTAACCATAGGAAATTAAAAGAATGAGCGCACTTCCCCAGGGGGCAGCAGAAACAGCGGGAATGGCTTGATTTCCGCCAACCCGACGCTCATTGTGCCCGGGCAAAAAAGGAGCCAAATGCGCTTTTACTCCAATGGGGCCCATACCTGGGCCACCGCCTCCATGGGGAATGGCAAAAGTCTTATGCAAGTTCAGGTGGCAAACATCTGCTCCGATGTTGGCCGGAGATGTCAATCCTACTTGAGCATTCATATTGGCTCCATCCATATACACCTGACCTCCGTGTTGATGTATTATTTTGGTTATTTCAATGACCCCCTCTTCAAATACCCCATGGGTGGATGGATAGGTAATCATTAAGCAGGCCAATTCATGGCTGTGTTTTTCGGCTTTCGCACGAAGATCAGTCAAATCGATATTCCCTTTTTCATCGCAGGCTACAACAACTACACTCATACCTGCCATAACTGCAGAGGCCGGATTTGTGCCGTGTGCCGATGAAGGAATCAAAGCAATGTTGCGCTGATGGTCTCCCCGGCTCAAATGATAAGCCCGGATGACCATCAAACCTGTGTATTCCCCTTGGGCTCCGCTGTTTGGTTGTAAAGAAACTTCGTCGAATCCGGTAATTTCTGCCAAGTCGGTCGCCAATTTATCAATCATCGTTTGATACCCTTGGGTTTGTTCTGCCGGTGCAAAAGGATGTATGCATTGGAATTCCGGCCAACTTAAAGGCATCAACTCCGTCGCCGCGTTCAACTTCATGGTGCAAGAGCCTAAAGCAATCATGCTGAAGTTTAGAGCAATGTCTTTCCGTTCCAGTGATTTGATGTACCGCATCAACTCAGTTTCAGACCGATGCTGTTTAAATACAGGATGCGTTAAAAAATCAGAGCGTCGACGCAAATCCTCAGGAATCGAAAGTTGCACGAATTCCAGCGAACGTAGGGTGAATACCGGAGCGGCCTGTTCTGCCACCTCAGAAAACACATGAACTAGGGCATTCAAATCTTCAATGCTGCTAGTTTCGTCAACCGAAATCGTTAGGTATCCGTTATCGTGCTGATAGATGTTGATGGCCTGTTCGCGGCAGCGCTGAACAACGGCTTCTGTGCGGTTGTCGGCCACCACTGCGAGCGTATCGAACCGAGGTCCGCCCAGTACAGAATAACCCAAACCTTGAATGGCATTGGCCAGCAATTCAGCTTTGGCTGCCGTTTCTTTAGCGATCGCTGTTAACCCTTCGGCGCCATGGTACACTGCATACATTCCGGCCATAATGGCCAAAAGGGCCTGAGCGGTACAAATATTTGAGGTAGCCTTATCGCGGCGAATGTGCTGTTCCCGGGTTTGTAAGGCCATTCTCAATGCCGGTTTGCCCTGAGCATCAACAGTAACCCCAATAATTCGACCTGGAATTTGACGGGAATATTCTTTTCTGCAAGCAAAAAATGCGGCATGTGGACCACCAAAGCCCATGGGAACACCGAACCGCTGAGAATTGCCAACCACCACATCAGCGCCCCACTCTCCCGGAGGTGTAAGTACGGTCAAAGCCAACAAATCGGTGGTGACAACCACCTTAACGGAAGACTCGGCACAGGCCTTTGTCAATTCAGAATAACGGCCTATGCTGCCCCAGGTATCTGGATAGCACAAAAGGGCACCAAAATACTCTGGACTTGGCTTAAAATCAGCTGCAGCGCCAAGTACCAGCTCTATGCCCAGGGGTTGACTCCGCGTCAGCAATACATCATACGTTTGAGCGTAAATTGTATCGCTCACAAAAAATTTCATGGCTCCGGCTTTAACCTGTTCGCGTGACCTTAAGCCCAAAACCATGGCCATGGCCTCGGCCGCAGCCGTCGCCTCATCCAACAAAGAAGCATTGGCCAAATCCATGCCGGTCAAATCCATAACCATGGTTTGATAATTCAATATCGCCTGCATCCGACCTTGAGCAATTTCAGCTTGATAGGGGGTGTAGGCCGTATACCATCCTGGATTCTCAAAAATATTACGGAGAATGGGAGAGGGGGTGAAGGTGTTGTAGTATCCCTGACCTAAAAAATTGCGGGCCACCACATTTTGAGCCGCCAATTGGCGGGCATGGGCTAAATATTCGGCTTCCGTTAAGGGCGCATCCAATTCCAACGGCCGCTTAAGGCGGATGGCCTCAGGCACCACTTCCGCAACCAGCCCATTTAAATCAGCGGCTTGAACTGCGTTTAACATGCTTTTAATTTCGCCCGAATCTGGGCCTAAATGACGGTCAACAAATGTGGCGTGAGGCATAGGATTGACAATGGGTTTTTAAGTCAACGCAAAATTAAACATATTTGTTGGTGGAAAGCGCTGTTCTGTGCCTTGCATCAAACCTTTTTACACCATGCGAAAAATCTGTATTCTTTTTGTTTCAATTGCCTGCTTGTCAACAACTTTATTGCATGGACAAGGTGTTATTCTCCGTATGAATGGCCGAGAAATCAAGGCCGATTTTATTGAATTTAAGCCCAGTGCCGGCGTCATTTACTACCAAAAGAAAGCCGGAAAAGGTAAAATCAAGGCCATTCCCGCCTATTCCACTTTTTCTTTTTCAGATGCCCAAGGCGAGCATGTAATATACCGTCAAGATACTACCCTACAAAATTTTGAATTGTCTGAAGCCGAAGCCCGAGCTTTTGTATTTGGTCGCCGTTCCGCTCGACGCCACTATGAATCGGTCTATTCCTACATCGGTGGTGGCTTATTCGGCTCTGCATCTCTGGCCTTAAATTACTTTTGGGCACCCGCTCCCGCTCTACTGTTTATGGTCGGCCAAGCGTATCTGCCGCCCGGAGCCGAAAAAGTGCTGGAATATGGCCCTGGAACTATGTTTGGCCCCGTTCCTTCTGATTCTTTGCCCCCCGGAATTCAAGCCATCGGAACAGAAGACATGCCCTTCGTTCAAGATCCCCTATTTCAAGAAGGATACCGCCTTCAAGCAGGCAAACGCAAATTAAGAAACGCATTAATCACGGCTCTTCCTTCGCTCGCCGCGGGGATGGTAGTCCGATATTATTTTATTCAATGAGTTCAACACCCTTTGCCCAGCTGCAGCAAGAAGCTCGACTCCGCGACCAGGCCGATTCCCTAGCCTCGTTTCGACAGCGCTTTGCCTATCCTTCATTTCATCCATCTGCCATTTACTTTACCGGGAATTCGTTGGGCCTAATGCCTTTAAATGCAAGACAAAGCATTGAACAAGAGCTAAATACATGGAGCACATTCGGAGTAGAAGGTCACTTCGAAGGCGCACAGCCTTGGGTTTCGTTTCATGAGCCCTTTGCCCATTGGCTAGCGCCCATTCTTGGAGCTGAACCGCAAGAAGTAGTAGCCATGGGCAGCTTGACGGCAAATCTGCACTTTCTAATGGCCTCCTTCTATCGGCCAAGTTCCACACGATTTAAGATTTTGTGCGAGGGCAGTAGTTTCCCTAGCGATTTTTATGCCCTCGATTCTCAGGCCAAATGGCACGGATTCAATCCCAAAGAAGCCGTTGTTGAATTGCATCCAAGAAGCGGAGAACATGTCCTTCGAACCGAAGATATCGTGCAACGCATCCATGAACTTGGCAGCGAATTGGCGCTGGTCCTGTTGGGCGGCGTAAATTACCTCACCGGGCAATTTTTTGACCTTAAAAATATCGCCGCAGAAGCGCATAAAGTGGGTGCAATAATGGGGACCGATTTGGCGCATGCCGTTGGAAACGTCCCGCTAAACCTGCACGACTGGAATATTGATTTTGCCGCCTGGTGTTCCTATAAGTATTTGAACAGCGGACCTGGAGCTACTGCCGGTATTTTTGTTCACGAACGGCACCTGGGAAAAAATGATTTGCCTCGACTTGAAGGTTGGTGGGGCAATCGGGCTGACACTCGATTCCTAATGGGCAGGCACATTCAACCCGCTCAAACGGCAGAAGCTTGGCAGTTAAGCAACGCTCCCGTGTTGAATATGGCCGCACAGCGTGCCTCACTTCAAATTTTCGCGGATGCCGGGCAGCAACGTTTGCACCAAAAACGCGAAAGCCTGGTGGACTTTTTCCTGCTGGCATACCAAGCGTTGCTTCAAGAAGTCCCCAAGGGAAGTTTGGATTGCCTAACGCCCGCAAATCCGTCGGAACGTGGGTGTCAGTCCAGCTTGGTGTTTCCCGGCCGAGGAAAATCCTTCTTCGAATGGCTAAGCAAGGCTGGAGTTATTTCCGATTGGCGCGAACCCAATGTGGTCCGCATTGCTCCTGTTCCACTCTACAACA
>JAQCBQ010000195.1 GCA_027621385.1 Bacteroidota bacterium
CGATTATTAACAGCCGGTTTCAACATAAATATTATTTGATTTGATTCCTATTTTTCATTAAGCTCCAATGAACTCACACTTCAGCATCTAAAACATCACCTTTATAATCAGGGAATTCCAACCCCTAACCTTCAGCCTTAGCGCTATAAAAATTATCAAATCAAATTTCTCAATTCCCCCGAAAACCATTCCGTATTTGATTTCCAACATGGATTTCGTATGTCTTTTCAAATTTTTCACGAAAGCATCGAAGAACCCATTTCTCATTCTGTTTCCCTAAATTCGTACCCTGAATTTGGAACTACACATGAATCAACTGCAATCAAAAAAAGCATTTGTAACCGGCGGAACGCGGGGCATTGGTAAAGGAATTGTTTTGGCCCTGGCCGAAGCCGGAGCCGATGTGGCATTTACCTACAGGTCTTCAGCCTCTGAAGCCAATACGATTAAGGAAGCCATCGAGGCTCTTGGAAGAAAAGCCTTAGCCATTCAATGCGATGCAGCTTCCATGCACGATACTCAAACAGCGGTAGATTCTGCCATAGAGTTCTTAGGCGGACTTGATATTGTGGTGAACAATGCCGGAATTACCCGCGACAATTTGCTGATGCGGATGTCGGAAGAGCAATTCAATGAGGTGATTCAAAACAATCTGAATTCTGTTTTTAATGTTACCAAAGCGGTGATGCGGCAGCTGTTAAAACAAAAAAGCGGCAGCATTATTAATATTTCTTCGGTGGTTGGTATCTCCGGAAATCCAGGTCAAGCCAATTATGCCGCTTCAAAGGCCGGCATGAACGCATTTACTAAATCGGTGGCCAAGGAATTGGGCTCACGAAATATCCGATGCAATTCCATCGCACCTGGATTTATTGCTACAGAAATGACGGATGTTTTAGATCAAGAACAAGTGGCCAAATGGATGGAATCGGTGCCCCTAAGGCGCAGCGGAAGTCCACAAGACGTAGCTAATTTGGTGGTTTTCTTGGGCTCTGACGCTTCTGCCTACATTACAGGGCAGGTGATCAATGTCTGCGGCGGCATGCAGATGTAATGCCTTGATGGAACTCCATCTGCTCTCATCTCCGTTTTGGATTCCGCTGTGCCTGGCATTTGGCGCAGCGTATGCATTTATTCTATACCGCCAGCCCAGGTCCTTCTCTACTCCGGTTCGCCGTTTGCTTATGGCCTTTCGCTTCCTCAGCGTCAGTTTGCTTGCCATGCTTCTGCTGCGCCCTATGCTCACTTGGACCCAGAAAATCACGGAAGATCCCATCCTGTTGATTTTGGTAGATGATTCTGAATCCATGATGGCCAATCCCGATTCCAGCCAAATTCGCCAATTTCTAAACCAAGATTTGCAGCCCTGGATTAAAGAAAACCAAACCGGATATAACATTTTGGCATTTGCCTTTTCAGATGTGGTCAAATCAAACCCGGATGCATTCGCCTTCCAAGGGCAATCCAGTAATTTAAGCCTTGCCTTAGAACAACTTCAAACTCAGTTTGCCAACCAACGGGTAGCCGCAGGCCTGTTGATTTCGGATGGCATGTTCAACCAAGGCAACAATCCCGTTTTCGTGGCAGAAAACAGCCCTTTCCCTTGGTTTAGCATGGGCTGTGGAGACACTACAACCCTGGCCGATGCCGGCATCATCGATCTGCAAGCCAACCCCATTGCCTTTTTAGGAAACCGCTTCCCCATCCGCGTTCGGATGAGTGTGGAATTGATGCCGGTTCAATCCTTCACCTTAAGCCTGAGCAACAAAAAAACCAACCTTCGCCAATCGGTTCAGCTTTCAGCCCCTAACCCGCGCCAAACCCTCGAACATATTTTTTATGTGGAAGCTTCCAGCCTGGGCATGCAAACTTTTACGGCTGAGCTGCTACCCCTAACCGGCGATAAAATCGCGGCGAACAACAAAGCCAGCATCAGCATCGAGGTCTTGGACGACCGAAAAAAACTAGCTTTAATCGCCGCAGCTCCGCATCCCGATATCGCGGCCATTACCGCAGCCGCCGAACGTTCTGAAGACCTGCAAGTAGAAGCCTTTCGTTTAAGTCAAACGCCTCCAAATTTGGAGGAATTTGATGCCTTTATTTTGCACGGCCTGACCGCACAAAACAGCATTCCACCTGCACTAAAAACAGCCCTAGACCAAGGTGTGGCCTGCTGGTGGATTTCCGGCAGCGAACACAGCAGCGGACTGTTTGCCGCCCTAAATCCGGGGTTACAAACGGCATTCTCTGCCAACAGCGACCTGGTTTTTGCGTCGCCCTCTGCGGGCTTTACGCTGTTTCAAACGCCCGCCGATTGGACACCCGAAACCTGGCCTCCCCTGCTCGCTCCCTTCGGCAACTACACGTTGCAGCCGGGCAGTACGGTGTTTCAATATAAAAAGCTCGGTTCGGTGGTAAGCCAGCAACCGCTCTGGGTGTTTCGAGATTTAAACGGCCGCCGCAGTTCGGTATTGATGGGCGAAGGACTGTGGAAATGGCGCATTGCATTGCTCAAAGAAAACGGCAACAGCAAAGGCTTTGATGAAACCATTGGCATGATTTTGCAGTGGCTCAGTTTGAAGGAAGAACGCAGGCGGTTTATGGTAAAAACCCGCAAACGCCATGCAGAAGGCAGTCCGGTGCTCTTCCAGGCCGAAGTCCTCGACGCGGCACTGCAACCGGTTGCTGACGCCAATGTTAGCATTAAAATTACCGATGAACTGGGCAAACAATGGAACTATCCCTTCCAAGCCGGCAGTCCCGGGTACAGCCTTCAGGTGCAGGGCTTGGCCTCAGGCAGGTATGAGTACACCGCCAAAGTAGAAAGCATGAACGAGATCCCTGAGCTGCGGGGCAGCTTTGTGGTTGAAAAAACCTCGCTCGAAGGACTGCAAAAACAAGCAAACCATACCCTGCTCAGCGACATTTCCAGCAGCAGCGGCGGCCGCTTACTGCCCTTCGCCGACACCCAGTCACTGGAATCCATCGTGCAAGACCTTGAAATTCCAAGCATTTCGCGCGCAGTCACCGACCAGTTCCCAATATGGAAATCGCTGTGGCCACTTGTCCTTCTGCTGGTTTTATTGCTGGGCGAATGGACCTTACGCAAATTCTACGGTCGCATTTAATTTTTTTTGAAGATGGGGGCGGGTTCCGGGCTTTCACAGGTAGTCCGCATCCAAAGGCCCTTGGGCTGCTGCCCTGCCGTGGCTCCCAAGGTCGCCCGGCATGGCTAGCGCCCAAGCGGGGCTTCGGCTTTGCGGGCAACCTTGTTCAATCCCGCCCGCAGCCCCCTCAATACCCAAATCAGAACACCAACCTTCCAACCAGATGTTGGGCTGATTTGGTACCTTTACCGCCATGTTCAGCCACCGCGCCGATTTCTTACGCCACCTAGCTCCCACCAGTCCTGCCCCCATGGGCCTGGAAGTGGTTTCAGCCAAAGGTCTTTACCTAAAAGGAATAGACGGAAAACGCTACCTGGATTTAATCAGCGGAATTTCGGTCAACGCCTTAGGACATCAACATCCCTACATCGTTCGGGCCATTCAAAAACAAAGCCGAACCTTCAGTCATGTTATGGTGTACGGAGAAATGGTGCAAGGACCTCAGGTGAAATATGCGCGGCTATTAAGCTCCTGCTTGCCAGATTCATTGTCTTCTGTATATTTTGTCAGCAGTGGAGCAGAAGCTACCGAAGGAGCCATGAAGCTGGCAAAGCGCGCCACCGGTCGTTCCGGGTTTGTGGCTTTTCAGCAGGCCTACCACGGCAGCACTCAAGGCGCCTTAAGCCTAATGGGTAGCCATTATTTTACCGATGCCTACCTGCCCTTGTTGCCCGATATACAGCATGCGGTCTATGAAGATCTTGAAAGCCTGAACTGCATCAGCCACAAAACAGCCGCCGTTTTTATTGAAACCGTTCGGGCTGAGGCCGGTGCCGTTCCCGTATCAACTGAATTTTTACAGCAAATTCAAGCCCGCTGCCGCGAAGTGGGAGCCTTATTGGTGTTGGATGAAATACAAACGGGTATGGGCAGAACAGGAAGTGTATTTAGCCTGGAACAAGCGGGGATTGTACCTGATATTTTATTGCTGGCCAAATCGCTGGGAGCCGGCCTTCCACTTGGGGCCTTTATCGCCTCGCCTGAATTGATGAGCTTATTTAGTCATAAACCCGTATTGGGACATTTAACCACCTTTGGCGGACACCCCTTGAGCTGTGCCGCCGGGTATGCCCAGTTAAAATTCATTCTGAAACATCGATTGTGGGAACAAGCGACCGAAATGTCGGAGCAATTCAAAACCGAAGT
>JAQCBQ010000196.1 GCA_027621385.1 Bacteroidota bacterium
GCCCCCAGCCCCCACTTCAACCCATCAATAATCCTAAAACCCTTAGTATCTTTACCCCATGAAAGCATGGCTAACCTCGCGAACTTTGGCCCTGACCCTCAGCGCTGTACTGCTGATTCTGGCCGGAATTAAATCGTTTTATGTGATTGGCTTGGACGACCGACCCGCCGAGGGATACGATGAGAAAATGTGGACCAGCGCTTCGGTTTCGTCCTGGGCGATGTTTGCCAAAGGCCATGTGCGGCAGCCCAAAGCGCTCGACAATTGGTTCCCCACCTATGCCTGGGAAAACAAAGTGGATGTGTTTACCGGCGAGAAATGGGCTCAGTTTTCGCCCGATACCGTGAAATTCCCCTACGATTATGTGACACTGAAAAATGAAAACAAGGGCTACAGCCAATTGGTGAAATACGATACCCTGGCTTTTCCCCGCAGCGATTATCAATGGTTCGATAATGCCCTGTGGACCTTTGGCTGGAAGGCCCCGAATTTAGGGAAGTTCCTAATGGGCGCCTGGATGTATGCCCGCAATGGCGAAGTGAACCCCGATGGGTATTTCAAATTTGAAACCCCGGAGGGGAAGCCCAGCAATGCTCCCTTTGCCTACACGCCCACCGATTTAATTTATGCCGGCAGGCAAGTGAACGCCTTGTTTACCATAGGCATTTTTGCCGTTTTACTATGGATTGGATTTTTGCTGCGTCAGCCTCTGGCCGGTATACTCGCTTCGGTGTTGATGCTGTTTAATACCGCTTTTTTCGATGTGCACACCGCCGTAGGGCTTGATTCATTCGTGGTGTTTTTCTCTTTGCTTTCCTTTGCGTTGTGGATTCGCTGGCATGCTGCTTTTGCACAGGCCGCACCGCTAAAGGAGTTGACGCTGTGGTCGCTGGCCCTTGGTTTGAGCATGGGAGCCGCAGTGTCTTCAAAACTGAACGGGGCCATGGCCGTGGTGGCTACCTTGCCCATGTATGCCTATTTGCTTTATACGATTTGGTCTGACGCGCAGCGCAGAAAAAGCCTGCTAATTAGTGGCAGCGTAGCGGCAACAACCATGCTGGCGTTGTTTTTGTTGCTGAATCCTCAAGTGCGCCCACAGCCCTATGCCCGGGCCAAGGCCATGCAGCAATCGGTGGATGGATATTTTGAAAAGAGGGCTACCGCTCTAACCATTGATTCGGCAAGCAAACGGATAAATGTGTTGTTCTCCGCCTTGAATCCGCTCTTGCAGGCGGGAAAAATATCGAGGGAAAATGCAGAAAAAATAGCCGGACAATTGAACGGAATAGGGACTCGAATGAAGTCCGATGAAACGGCCGGGCGCCTAACAGAAACCATTGATTCCCATTGGGAAAGCATGATGCAAACGCAGCAGCAGTTGGAGGCATTGGTGCCCGACAGCAGCTACGGAGGTACCACATTTTACAATTGGGTGGCCATTAAAAACTCCTTCGCCCCCGCCTTTAAATTGACCGTTCGCCGCCTGTTGGTGCGGACCTCGACAGAGGAACGGTATTATGGGTCGTTTGGAAGCTGGTTCAATTTCCCTTACAATCCTCTGGATTTATTGCTGCTGTTGGCCGGACTGGGTTCTGTGTATGTGCTGCGTCGCCGCTATTCCGGGGCACATGCTCTGGCTATGGCTGCCTTGCTGGTGACAGCCGGACTCACCTTGTATGGAAACATATCCTTTATGTGGCAAGATTGGACGCGCTATTTTACGCCCATGATGCCCTGGATCGCATTGTTGACCGGCTTGGGAATTACGGCCTGGCTGTTGCCCGAGCCATTGAATCAAAAACCAAGCGCAGCGCCCAAAACCCCTGCGGCTGGAACGGATAAATCAAGAGGGAATTCCGGGCATCCGGGTACAAAAAAAGGAAAGAAATGATGAGGATTAAGTTGTTTTTCATTCGCAAAATCAAGGCTTTATTTATGCTGTTTCGCCTGCATCTGCTGGTGGAACCCTTTTCAGGCGCTTTGTTGAATTTGGTGTACCTGAGTAAAATGTCGGCCTGGAGAGCCAAGCATGGAAAATTGGCCCTGAATGATTTTTATTCTGCCCATTACCGCTACGACAACCGGCAGCGCTTGCACCGGCACCTGATGGATACCGAGGAATTGGGCGGAGAAATCACCTACCTGGAATTTGGTGTGGCTCGCGGAGAATCGTTTCGCTGGTGGGTGGAATTCAACCGCGATGAGCGCTCTACTTTTCATGGATTTGACACCTTTACGGGCCTACCCGAAGATTGGAATGTGTTTAAAAAAGGAGATATGAGTGCTGAAGGGCAGGTGCCCGACATCAGGGACAGCCGCATAACCTGGCATGCCGGATTGTTTCAGGATACCCTACCGCCCTTTTTAGCGCACATTCCTAAAACCGGACGCCGGGTGGTGCACCTGGATGGCGATTTGTACAGCTCGGCCTACTATGCCATGAACATGTTGGCTCCGCACTTGCAGGCCGGCGATGTTTTGATTTTTGATGAATTTGGAGTGCCTACCCACGAGTTTAAAGCCTTCACCGAATTTTTTGCAAGCCATTATCGGGGATATGAAGTGCTGGGGGCGGTCAACAATTACCTGCACCTGGCGGTGCGCTTAACCTAAACGCATGCAGCCGGTAACCATTCATGTGTTGGGCGATGTGATGTTGGACCGCTACCTATTGGGGCGCAGCGATCGAATGTCGCCCGAGGCTCCGGTGCCGGTAGTGCGGGTGCTGCAGCGCAAAGAACAACCGGGAGGAGCCGGAAATGTAGCGGCCAATGTGGTGGGCATGGGAGCCCGGTGCGTACTTTTCGGTTTGCTTGGTCAAGATGCCGAAGCTAAAACCCTAAGCACCTTGCTTCATGATTTGGGTGTGGATTTTAGGCCATTGGTGTGTTCAGATCGCCCCACCACCCACAAAACCCGAATTGTGGCCAGCGCACAGCAACTGCTGCGCTTGGATGAAGAGCAGACTCAGCCGCTGCCCAATCCTCAAGACCTAATGCAGCTGTTGTCTGGGGCCGATTTTTCGGGCGTTTGGATTGTGTCTGATTATGCCAAAGGAAGCTGCCACCCACAGGTGTTGGAATATGTGTATGCGCGGTGCCGCGAGGCCGGTGGGCGCTGCCTTACCGACCCCAAAAGTTCAGATTGGACTGCTTATTCCGGCAGCCATTGGATTAGTCCGAACTGGAAAGAACTCTGCGCCTATTTGGGTAAGGAACTGCCCATGAACGAGGATGGCATTGCGCATGCTTTGGCCGAAGCGGCTCAAAAATCCGGAATTTCAGACCTGTTGGTTACCTTAAGTGAGTTGGGAATGGCCTATTGGCATGAAGGTCAGGTACAGCGCATTCCTACTCAGGCTCGAGAAGTATTTGATGTGAGTGGAGCTGGCGACACCGTGATTGCCGTTCTGGCGGTGGGCTTGGCTCAGGGCTTGGCAGTAGAAACCGCCCTTCGCCGGGCCAATCGGGCGGCAGGAATTGTGGTAGGGAAAAAAGGGACCGTGGCGATTCAACGGGATTGGCTAGAGGAAATGGCATGAGTAGAATCGGTTGGGGTTATGAAAATGGGGTTGCGGGTGTTGGGGGCCAAAAAAACATGAAACATTTAAGGGCTACCCATTTTTGACAAAAACCCGTACCTTGGGTAAATGGGAAAACCGCTTGTCTTTAGAGCCAATTTGACAGATTGGAAAAGGATTATAGAGAATGGAGAGAAATTGCGGAATCGTTTTTGGGTAGGAATTGTTAGCCAAACCACACAAACTAAAAAGGGAACCCTTTAAGAGTTCCCTTCAATCTTTTACTTGATTACGTTTCCACGAAAGAAAGAGGCTTTACCAAGTCTATATGCATAAAAGTAAAAATAATTTACGAGGGTGGCAAATGAATTATGAAAATTGAATTGCGGGGTAAATATTTATCAAGACCAAGATACAATCGCTATCTGAAGGCTACGGCCAACAATAAAGATAGAGCAAAAAGGCTGTACAATGCTAATATTCGATTAGCGCAGGCTTTTCATCCATTATTAAGCCAGTTCGAGGTTGTCTTGGTTATCCTTCTTAATAAATAAACTTTTACGTTAGGAGTAAATTTAGCTTATAATTAAATTAATTTTACCAGCGAATTAACAATCGTAAAATTATGAATGGCTTTAATTCTATAGTCCGTTTCTTTTTAATCTTATTTTATGTTTTTCTTCTGGCTACTATCTCATGGTATATAAATGGAAAATCTTTCATAGGAATTGACGATGCAAATATTTATATGGTATACATGAAGAATTTTTCAGAAGGCCATGGATTTGT
>JAQCBQ010000197.1 GCA_027621385.1 Bacteroidota bacterium
GGTTTTAGAACAAAATTAACTTCCCTGTTTTTTAATTAATTGATAATGAGATTTTTAATTGGTTGAAAAAGAAGAAAAAAAAGTTGGTTATTACCTATTGCAAAAATAGATTCCTTTGCTCTAAATTTGCAGAAATACTTGAAACGAAATCTACTATGAATGTCCATTTGACTAGCATTGAAGAGGTTAATCTGTTCGATTCAGCCGAAGCATTTCCCCGTATTGTAGGAAAGCAAAATTCATCTGACGATGATGATGAGTTTTTCGATGACGATGATGACGATGATTTGGATGACGATTTGGACTTTTTAGACGACGATGACGACGATTATGACGATTTTGGTGGCGAAGACGATTTTTATTGATTGATTCCACCTCTGCTCAGCCAGACTAAGGTCTGCCGCTGTCCGTTCATTCGTAAAGCATACCTGTTTTAAATCCCTTCGGGGATTTTTTTTGACCAAGTCAAAGCAAGTGGTTCTAGCCAAGGGGCGCTGCGGGCGGGATTGAAGGAGTTAGCACGCAAGGATGGCAGAGCTGGGCACGCGCGGCGCGGAGGCGACTTTAGGAGCCCCCGCAAGCCCGCTGAGCCCGACTTCTGCCAGCCGCGGACTAACCCTGAAAGCCCGATTACCCGCCCCAATAAAAAAAACGTGGACTTTCCGCATTTCTATATCTTTGCTTCCCTAAATAAATCATTGACACTATGATTCACCTAGATGAAAAGGATGAGTCCAACTCCTCAGGACAACCCATTGCCGCGGCGGAATCGCTAGAACAAACCGCTGTAGAAAGCGCGACTGCAGATGAAACCGGCGATGTGGAAGAGCCTGAATTTGAATTGGATAGCGCCGAATCGGAAGATGAAGCGGAAATTCAAATGGAGGAAAAGGATTTTGCCGGCGAAGCCCCAGAACTAGTGTACAACTGGCTGAGCAGCAATAAAGACGATGCCAGCATTTGGCAGCACCGCCGAGCCTACCATTCCTTGCGTCAACGTGTTCATGAATTGATGGACGAAGATCGGCAGGTCAAACTCCGCGCCTTCATGGCCCTAGACGATGCCGAAGAATCCGAATTTGTGTACGAACCGGCAGAAATTTTAAAGGAACTGCGCAGGCTGTCAAAGCAGTTCGGTGATGCCCTGAATCGGATTCGGAAACAAACTGAAAACGACCTGAATGCCAATTTGTTGGCTAAGAAAGATGTGCTGGATGAAATGCGGCAGGTCATTACCGACGAGTCGGACATTAAAAAGGCCATTCAAAAGTTTAGGACGCTGCTGAAACGCTGGAAAGAAATTGGCAGCATCCCCAGCCGCGAGGCCGATGTGGTGTACAACAACTACCGGCACTTCAATAAAATGTTCTTCGATTTTTTGCGCATCAACGAAGAATTGTCGCAAATGGACATTCAAAAGGTGCAGCAAATCCGCGAAGAACTCATTCAACAGGCAGAACGCCTGGCCGATGAGCCCTCGATAAATCAGTGCTTACAACGCTTGCTAACCTTAAGAAAGGAATGGCGCGAGTCTGGCTATTTGCCCGATGACTTGGATCAGTCCACCTTCGAGCGCTTTAAAGCCGCTTGCGATGCTGTTTACAACCGCCGCGACGCCCATTATAAAGAACAAGAAGAACTGCGGCAAGCCAATCTAAACACAAAATTGAACTTGCTCGAGCAAATCAAAGGCCTTGCAGCAGAAAACTATACCCGACTTTCAGACTGGAAAAAAGCCGAAGAACAGTTTCAAATCCTGGATGCCGATTGGAGAAAAGTAGGCTCTGTACCCCGGGCACAAAGCAATTCCATTTGGGCCGAATTTCTGGAAGCTAAAAAGCAATTCTTCAAACAACGCAATCGGATTTTTAAAGAACAACAAGCCAAATATGCCGAAGCAGTAAAGGTTAAAACTGCGTTGATTGAGGAAGCCGAGGCGCTGAAAGACAGTCAAAAGTGGAAAGAAACCACCGAGAAAATTAAGGTTCTACAGCAACGCTGGAAAGCAAGTCCCCCCGTAGATCGGAAGCGCTCTGACGCGCTATGGAATCGCTTTCGAGCCGCTTGCGATGGTTTTTTTGAGGCCAAAAAGAACTGGTTCGAGGGTCAAGCCGACCGGGAACAAGATAATCTGAAACAAAAACAAGCCGTCTTGGCCGAACTGCAGCAATGCAACCTAGAATCGGAAGAAGAAGCACAGGCCACCCTAGCCGAACTGCAAAAAAAATGGGAGTCCATCGGTTTTGTTCCCTTTAAAGAAAAAGCAGGCTTAGAATCTGCTTGGGATGAAGCCGTAGCCAATGTGCGCCAAGCCCTGGGCATTGACCCCGAACGGCAGGCAAAAATGGCCTACAAGGAAAAACTAGAGGCCATGGACGACAAAAAACTGACGGACGAACGCCGCTTCCTAGGCAGCAAGGCCAAACAAATCCAAGATGAAATCATACAGATTGAAAACAGCTTGGAACGCTTTATCAATGTAAAAGGCAACGAATCGTTCCTGCGCCCCCACAAACTTCGGATTGAGCGGTTGCGTGTTGAATTGGAAGGCATTGAATCGCGCCGTCAACAGCTCAAAGTGGTGATTAAACAGCGCGGATTGAATTAAGCGCTTGGTTCATTTTCTCGGGGCTATTCAACATCTACCTTCTGCCGTTTTTAATAGCATAAGACAGGTAGATTTGATGGTTCTGTATGAAATTTCAACCTTGGACTTGAAACTTAAAAAATCCTTCCGTAAATTTGAAGTATTCATCGATGAAGCGTTGTTTTCAGCTTCGTCACGTACTTGGGGTGGCGAGGGACAGTTAGGGTTCTTTTTGATGTGAACTAAGGGAATTGGGGAAAGCTGCAAAGTTGAACCCGGTTCGCCATGGGGGTCTCAGAAAAGCCTTCTATATCAACCCTGTTGATTTGGAGGGCGGGAGCTTGGGAATGAGACGGGTGAAACTGGTAGATTCACCTTTTTCGGAAAGGGATTTGGAAGTCAGATTTTCAGGTTGCCTGGATAGGGTAGTAGTGTAGTCGGTTCAGCTTTTTTGGGTTGGATGCGGCGGATTAGGTATTGGAGGTGTGTCATCTTTTGGGGCCCAGAAAAAAGGGTACCCTTGAAATAAGCCCCCCGAAATGAAATCGGCCCAAAGCCTATCCCCTCATCTCCTCAACACCCCCATCCCCCAATACCCCAACAGCACCTGCATCACGCCCCCGCATCACCACATTCATATATGGCATCGCAATTTCAATGCCCTCCCGCTCAAAACGAAGTTTAATGATCTTGTTCATGTCCATCAAAAACTCAAAGCTTTTCCGCGAATCGGCCGCCGAAATGTAGGCCCGAATCATCATACCTGCAGTACTCAGATTCCGGCAAAACACATCCAATATTGGCTTGCCCTCCGCTACCTCTTCCGGAGTTCGCATATCTACAAACAAGGGATGATTAATGGCTTCCTCTTCAATGATCGACATGGCCTTGACCAAATCGGCCGAGTAGGGTAGGGTAACCTCAAAAAACCGAATCATGGCCTCTTCGTTCATGCTTCGGTTGATGATGATTTGGGTAGATATTTCTGTGTTGGGAATCACCACCCGTTTCTGTTCGTAGTTCCGAATTACGGTATGCCTCAGGGTAATGTCTTCAACCGCTCCTTTATAATTTTCATTGGTTCCAACCTCAATAATATCTCCAATCCGAAAGGGCTTAAAGGCCACAATCATTATTCCATTAATAATATTTGAAAAGGCCGTTTGACTGGCAAAACCAATAATGGCTGCCAAAATACCGGCACCGGCAAACAAGGTCACAGCCACTTGTCGGAATCCGGGAATCACATATACAATGTTGAACGAAGCCCCCATAAAAATGATGAACGACAACGCGTTTTTCAAAAAGTTATAGGCGGTAGGATCTACATTGATGCGTGCCGATTCCCGTTTAAAGTAGGCGCCCAAGGTGTAGCGCATAATTTTGTTGATGGCCACAGCCAAGGCTACAATTACGGCCACTTTTACGATGGCCTTGTAGGGTTCAAGGGTGGCTAATAAACTCTCTGACAGCATGGGGCAAAGGTAGATAATAGCAACGACAGTTGCTCCGGGCCAGGGGTTAAATTACGTCAAGTAGGGCTATGTTTTTCCGAGGTTCCGCAATAGCTGTTCTCCTCAAAGGCCTTCGAGGCTGTTTGCAATTTTGCCCTGTGGCCGACCTGGAAAAACCGTGGTTCAGGCCTAGCTGTCAGTTTTCAACGCAAAGGCCGCTAAGGGAGCCGCAAAGGTTCGC
>JAQCBQ010000011.1 GCA_027621385.1 Bacteroidota bacterium
TTCATCATCGGCTCGAACGTTTCAGTACGGGCGTTGTAGCCATCGTCTTCTTTGGCTTCCTTCACGCGTTGAATCACGATGCTGGCTTCTTGACCGGCATTGGCCACGATTTGGCGTAGTGGTTCTTCCAACGAACGGCGGATGATGTTGATACCAAAACTTTCGTCGTCGTTTTCTCCGGTAAAGCCATCCAATGCCTGTATGGTACGGATGTAAGCGACTCCTCCTCCAGGTACAATGCCCTCTTCGACAGCAGCGCGTGTAGCATGCAATGCATCATCAACTCGGTCTTTTTTCTCTTTCATCTCGACTTCAGTAGCAGCGCCGACATACAAAACAGCGACTCCACCAGACAATTTAGCTAAACGTTCCTGCAATTTTTCGCGATCGTAATCGGAAGTTGTGGTTTCCATTTGAGCCTTAATTTGAGCAACGCGAGCATCGATTTCTTCTTTGTTACCGGCTCCGTTAATCACGGTGGTATTGTCTTTATCAATTACCACTTTTTCGGCAGTACCTAGGAAAGTAATGTCGGCGTTCTCCAATTTGTAACCCCGCTCTTCGCTGATGGCGATACCACCGGTAAGAACGGCAATGTCTTCCAACATAGCCTTGCGGCGATCACCAAAGCCAGGGGCTTTAACGGCAGCCACTTTCAAGGTGCCACGCAGTTTATTTACCACCAATGTAGCTAAGGCTTCTCCGTCCACTTCTTCAGAAATGATTAACAATGGCCGACCACTTTGGGCTACTTTTTCCAGAACGGGAAGCAAATCCTTCATAGTACTGATTTTTTTATCGTAAATCAGAATGTAAGGATTGTCCAATTCAGCCTCCATTTTTTCGGCATTGGTCACGAAATAGGGAGACAAATAACCGCGGTCAAATTGCATACCTTCAACCACTTTAACCTCAGTTTCGGTGCCCTTGGCTTCTTCTACTGTTATTACACCCTCTTGACCTACACGCTGCATGGCTTCAGCGATTAGCTTGCCGATCGTGCTGTCGGAGTTGGCAGAAATTGCAGCAACCTGCTCAATTTTATTGAAATCGCCACCCACTGCTTTGGCTTGAGAACGCAGATTCTCAACCACTTTAGCAACGGCTTTATCGATTCCACGCTTTAAATCCATTGGATTTGCACCTGCAGCAACATGCTTAAGTCCGGCTGTTACGATGGCCTGAGCTAAAACGGTAGCTGTAGTAGTTCCATCTCCGGCAATATCGGCGGTTTTAGAAGCTACTTCCTTAAGCATTTGAGCGCCCATATTTTCGATGGGATCTTCCAATTCAATTTCGCGAGCCACGCTAACACCGTCTTTGGTTACAGAAGGTGCTCCGAACTTCTTGTCAATAATAACATTGCGGCCTTTGGGACCCAAAGTTACTTTTACTGCATTTGCCAATGCGTCAACGCCGACCTTTAATTTGGTCCGAGCGTCAATGTCAAACATAATGTCCTTTGCCATTTTTTTGTTGTTTTAATTTCGATTAGAAGGTTTAGATAATTGCAAAAATGTCAGATTCTCTCATGATGAGATAATCTTTGCCTTGCAGGTTAATTTCAGTTCCTGCATACTTGCCGTACAGAACCACGTCGCCTACTTTGCAGGTCATTGGCTCATCTTTTTTGCCATCACCTACAGCAACAATGGTTCCTCGCTGTGGTTTTTCCTTGGCCGTATCGGGAATGTAAAGACCTCCGGCCGTTTTCTCTTCCGCAATTGCTGGCTCCACGATTACGCGGTCTGCCAATGGTTTAATACTTAAGTTTGACATAATTGAACATTTTTTCTCAACCCATAGCGAAATGCATGCCAAAGGCAATAGGAAGGCAATTCGCGTCAATTTTTCCTTTTTCAGAAGAAAATATGGCTTAGGTCAACCCGCAGGACTGCCAATATGACACAAAAGTTTAAAGGACCTTTAATTTGATGTAGCAGGCCAACCCAATCGAATAAAAAATGTGTGTTGCCATTGCTGCGATGCAACTTGAGCAGGCTCATAGCTCCACATCACTCGATAGCCCAATGAAACTGCTCTAGACAAGGGAAAATCGACTTCTGCCTTGGCTCTTCCCGACCAGTGTTGAAGGTGTTCAGGCAAAGAAAAAACGGCCACTTTTAGGGCATATGATTCTCCTAATTTTCCTGAGTGATGCCAAGCCAATTCAGTATTCCAGCCCCAAAATACATGAGGATTTGGTCCCTGTGGTTCAATCCCCCAAACGGGATAATTCAAGGAATCGGATCCTGGAAACCTAGAAAGCACAAAATTCATTTTTGCACCGGCCAAACCGGCATGAATATGCAGTTCTTTCCAAAGCTTGACAGAGAGACCAAATGATATAAACACGATTCCGGGATTGAGTAGATGCGGCTCATCGGGGGGAACTAAATTGGTTGAATTTCCCTTTGAGAATGACTTCAGTTTTTCAATCCAGGACTTATGCATCCACCGGGTTTCCAATCTTATTTTTGTTTCCAACAGAAGAGCATTGGGCAAGGAATCGTGACCCATCAAGTGCCATCCTAAATTTGCTCCCAATTGCAGGCGATCGTTGGTGATTGAGTACACAGAATCAGGAATCCAAGCTGCCTGACCTTCTATATCAATGGGGAAGGATAAAACCCAAGGCCCTTTTTTCCAGTTCAATGCAGATTCAATTTGAGCTTGGAGCAACCACAGGTTTTTTTGTTCAGATTCGCCCTGCCAATTCAGGGAATGTATGCCTTGAGCGGCCAAACTGATCCGGGATTTATGCTCACTTGCCTTGGACGAGGTGACCGGTTGAGATTGGGCATTGAAGGCCAAACTGCATCCGATAATTAGTACCGCTGCGGAGGCGAGTTTCTTACGAATCTGGTCCACAAAAACAGTTTCCTTCCTTGCAAACTCGTCCTTCTTTTTGATTTGAAAAGGCATTCTTAAGATTGGCCATGAGGCAGGTACATCCTTTGAACTGCATACGGGAAAAAGGGGCGGAAGTTCCCAACCTAATCTGGCCTCCACCCTACCCAATCTGCGCTGATAATCCAATGTTGCCATTTTTCTTCCCGCCTATTGTTCAATCGGTTTTCAACTGAATCTACCCAATGGTGAAGTCCTGGCGTGTAGCATGTCCATAAAGAAACCACACATGGCCTTCCGTTGGGAATTGGAATGGGCGTTCCGTCCAGCGATTTCCAGCCTTGGGTTCGGGTGGCCCAGGGCATAGAATCTATGGGCAACCGGCGGTACAAATTTCCAGATTGAATAAAGGTTAGGAAGGATTTATCGCAATCGGAATGGCTTCGGCGGTACATCAATAGTCCTTCCTCATTGAATACCATGACAGAGGGGAGCCGAGGTAGGGGATAAAACGTGGAATACCAGCTCAATGAATCTAGATATCCCATGTGTTTACTGGGCCACTTATGTTTGTCTGCCCAATGTGCCAGATTGTCGGTTGTAACCATTTTAGGTGTATGAACCCCCACCAAAAAGGGAAGGCATGATAGCGGCAATGCCGCCATCATGCCAAAGAAGACAAGCCGCCTCATAGAATGAGCGTCAAAGCTGAGCCATTGCGTTCAACGGGATATTTTCCGGGGCGAATCCGGTACCCTTGAGGTAAACCAAGCTTTCTACATAGCTCTGCGGGGACAACCGTTTCCACCTCGAACACAAAATGGCCTTTAGAGAAAAACGCATCGTAGGTTTCTCTGTCCATTCCGGCATGCCGATCGAAGATCAGTTTTAGTTTGCCATTTGAGGTTTGGCTTGCCGAGGCATATCCGACTCGACCGCCTTCGGCCGAAATGCCGCCTTTGATGACGAGTACAAAATCGCAAATGCCAAAACCTCGGCATTCGCCCTCTGGCCGTTGCCGACCAAAAACAACTTTGAGCTCAATGATAATTCCATCCAAATCCATGGGATTTCTAACCGATTCATGCGGAGCTGAGCGCATGGGAGGTGTGGAATTCAAACCCGGACTGAGTAAAGCCAGGGCAAAAAAAGAAAACAAAAAACGAACCATAAGTACATGATTTACATGATTGTGTCCGGCAACGTGCCGGTTTCACTTATGGTCTTTGGGGAGAAGAATCGGATTGTTCTACAAATTTACCGGAACGAAATGAAAGTTTCAAGGGCTTGAGGGAACTTTTTTGGGGGGTGGGTGCTGGAGCGCCATGTTTTAACATTGAGTGCGTTGGGGAACAGCGGCAGGGATTGAACAAGGTAGAACGCAACGCTGAAGCCGACTGGGCCGCGCGCTGCGGAGGCGACCTTGGGAGCCCACGCAAAGCCGCTGGCCCGACGGCTTCAGCTGCGGGCTACCTGAGAAAGCCCGGCTGCCGCCCAAACCAATCCATCAACCCAATGCGGCAAGACAACGGTTGGCAGCGATCCAACCTGAAAGGGCGGCGCCTGGAATTCCTTGCCCCGGATAGACGGTATCGCCAGCGAGCCACAGGCCGGGCCAGCCAGAAGCGGCATTGTTCATTTGCCATGGCTTAAGTCCGTTAAGCTGAGGATAACCGCCCACCGCCCCGAAGGCTCGGCCGGTCCATTTTTGCCAACTGCCCACTGCTGCCGAATGAACATAGTCCGGTTGCGCCACCAGAAAACCCCGTTCGCGCAATTGAATCAGAATTTCAGCTTCTACTTCCGCCTTATACTCCGAATTCCAAGGCTTCGACAGATCAAGGTGGGCGCTCACAGAAACAACCAAGGATCCGTCGGGGGCCCGTTCCGAGTCATTGGGGTGAGAGAAGCTGACAAACAGAGTTTTGCCTGCCAGGTGAGGAATGGGGCGCTCGCAATGCACCTGGTGGTGGAGCGCCTGAAATGGAAGTGCTTGGCGAACGGAGAAACTAGTTTGAAAGGCAGACCAGAGTGAAGATTCCGTTCTAAGGTCTCGGATTCCAGCCGGCCGCTGCCCCAGCAGGTCGATGAGATTGTTCACCGGGATGGCAGAAACCACTTGATCGGCATGCCAAACCTGGTCATTTGATTGAATTTCGTAGGTAGAGCCTATTTTTTTAATGGACTGAACGGCAGTTCTAAGCTGTATTTGGGCTCCATTCCTAAGAGCCAAATCGGCCATGGCTTGAGCTAACTTTCCAATTCCTCCGGGAAGGTAATAGTTTGGGAAAAGAGGGTATGCCAGGGCTGCGGCACCAAAGGCTGCATTGGTTTGTTGGGCATTGCTTTGGGCCGTAATCAGCAATTGAGCATCCACAAAATCAGCAAAATCTCCTTGAAGGGGCATGCCCTGATTCTTCATCCATTGGTTGGTAGAAATCAGCGCCTTTCGAAGCACTTGCCAATCGGCGGGTTTAAACTTAAGCATGCTGGAGAAGGCTTCCGAAAGGTTGGCCGGCGGAAAGTCCAGGTACTTTGTACTGGCTCTCCAAACCGTATCCGCTAGTGTATAGGCTTGTTTCCAAAAAGCAGCTTGTTTGAAACCAAAGAAACCTTCAGCCTCATCAATCCATTGGTCCAGCGATTCATAACGGGTTAGAATGCGGTTGTTGGGGAAGTGAATTTGCATAGGGATTTCAAGGTGAATGGGCTGAATGTCAAGCCCGGTTTCGCGCACAATCATTCCCAGGGGCATAAACTCTTCCATTCCAACCAATGTAGTCGCGCCGGATTCATACAGGTGGTGTTTGCGGAGGTAGGTTCCGGCGCAACCGCCCACCATCCAATTTTGATCGAGTACCTGAACCTGGTGTCCGGATTTGCTCAGGCGAAGAGCTGCGCTGAGCCCTGCAATGCCTGCACCCACAACAAGTATTGATTTTTTTTCGGATTGATTCATTGCAATATCAAACAAAATTCAGGGCCAGGTGTTTCAACCTTAAAGAAAAAAATGAGTAAAACCATAGTAATAATTGGAGGTAGTTCGGGAATTTCAGCCGCTTTGGCTGATCGTTTACTGGCCGAAGGACATCGGGTTTTAACGCGTTGCCGCAGGGAAGGGCCGGGAGAATGGGCTCCGTTTGATGCGGCAGATGAAGCCTCTGAATTGGCATTGCCGGACCACATTGATGGTTTGGTTTATGCGCCGGGTTCCATCAATTTAAAGCCCTTCAAGGGGTTAAGGCCCAATGATTGGCAAAGCGATTGGAATATCAATGTAATGGGAGCAGTTCGGGTATTGCAGCGGGCGGAAAAGGCCCTTTTGGCTTCTGGATCAGGATCTGTGGTGCTGTTCAGTACGGTGGCCGTTGGCACCGGAATGCCCTACCATGCATCGGTTGCTGCCAGCAAAGGAGCCATTGAAGGTTTATGCCGTTCATTGGCCGCAGAATGGGCCCCAAAAATTCGAGTGAATGCCATTGCGCCCTCTATTACCGACACGCCAATGGCACAACGGCTGTTATCTAGCCCTGAAAAAAAAGACAACAGCAAGCAACGCCACCCACTGCAACGCATAGGAAGCGAAGAAGAATTGGCGGGACTCAGTTCGTTTTTACTCAGTGAAGCTGCTGCTGGATTGACTGGGCAAATTCTACGGCCGGACAATGGACTTGGATCTTTAAGATTGCTATAATGGATTTCTTTACTGCACATGACTTTGAACGGTGGGATGCAACCTATCGGAGAACACTCATCAACGCCATTTCAGGACCTAGATCTCTTTTTTTAATGGGCACGGTGCACCCCAATGGGCAGCCAAATTTGGGTTTGTTTTTTAATGTGTTGCATGTTGGAGCTAACCCTCCCATGCTTGCCGTTTTGTTTAGGCCGCTTACAGTACCTAGGCATTCGTATGATAACACATTCCGTACGCAGAGCTGCACACTAAATCTGGTTTCGGAGGCCATGATACCGAAGGCGCATTTAGCCTCTGCGTCTTTTGCCGATGGAGAGTCTGAATTTGATGCCGTTGGATTGCATGCCGAGTACATTGACGGATTTGATAGTCCGGCGGTAGCGGAATCTCCATTAAAACTGGGTTTAAAGCCGATTGAAGAACATGCCATTGAAGCCAATCAGACGCGTTTGGTGGTACTTCAAGTAGAGTGGATGCAGGTTGATTCTGAATGCATCTCAGACGAAGGGTTTTTAAGGTTGGAACAGATGCAGGCTGCCGTAGCGAATGGATTGGACGGTTATGCCGGAATGGCCCGAAGCCGAAGGTATAAATATGCCAAGGTAGGCGAGCCATTGATTCAAAAAAACATGTGAGTCCAAAATTAGGGCCCTGAAGAGAAACGGCATCTCGGCGAATCTTTGTAATATTGAGCATGAAAAAATTATTGGTTTCGCTGGGCGTTTTCGTATTGATGTTGTCTTCTGTTTCTGGGCAGAGCAGAGCTGTCATCGAAAAACTGGAGAAGCAGAAGCAGCACCTGATTCGGCAAGAATTGGCCATTGATGATTCCTTGCAGGTGCTCAAGCTGAACGACATTCAGGAACGGCTGCAGGAAATGGGCTGGCCTTCGGCTGACCCCGAACTTATATCCCATCCCGGATTTGTGTTGGCCTACGATGAAGAACATGAACAAGCCAAGTGGGTGGCTCACATCATTTTGAAAGACATTCAATCGGGCAGTGAAGGGCGCACGAATAAATTCATGGTGGATCCCTTGGTGAAAACAGGCAGTGCTGTGGATGAGGATTATTTTATTAAAACGCCCAAACCTGAGGGCGGATATTCCTATAAGGGTTATGGATTTGATCGCGGGCATTTGGCTCCTTCGGCCGATTTCAAATGGTCGAGGTCTGCCCTAGCTGCTTCGTATTATTACTCAAACATGTCGCCCCAGCGCCCTGCATTAAATCGGGGGAAATGGGCAAGACTTGAGGCCTTTTTGCGGGACATTGTACAACAGCACAATTCGGATGTGTTTGTTGTGACCGGTCCTTTTTTGTATCCGGATATGCCTAAGGTTCCACAAAGCATAAATAAAATGAGCCTTCCCGACCGGTATTGGAAGGTTGCCTATAATCCTAAAACGCGGTCGGCCATTGGTTTTATCATGCCCAATGCCACTTGTCCGGAACCGGTAGAATGGTATGCTGTTCCTGTAGATTCCATAGAAAAGTTAACCGGTTTTGACTTTTTTAAAAATTTGCCAGACACCTTGGAAAACCGCATTGAAAAAAAGGTGATTTTGGCGCCTTGGCTGCCCGACACCAAAATGGGCGAAACCCTTCCTTTGGATAAAAGCGAATTGCCCAAAAAAGCCATCAATACTAAAATGCTAAAGGATTATTATTTGGAAGAACAACCCAATTTGACGGTGTGTGGAACTGTAGTTAGTGCCCATAAAAGCGGAAAGGGCCATATTTTCATCAATCTGGATAAAAAGTTTCCGGAAACTGTTTTCAGCGCTACGGTATGGGCCAGTGATATAAAAAATTTCTCCTATGATTTAACTGCCGAATTGATGCTGAAGCAAGTGTGCATTACAGGGCCTGTAACGACCTATAAAGGTACGCCAACCACCTACATTAAAGGTCCGGAAGCCTTATTTATTTTAGGAGAACAGGAAGATGAAAATTAATGCCATGAATGCCTTTACTCGGTCGTTGGTTCGATTCATTTGGCTTGGTGTTTCCATTAGCCTCATCGGTTCTTGCAGCAATGAGTCAGAAAGTGGAACTCCCGAGGCCGGGAATTGGTACCCCGTTCGGGTGGGTGCAACGTGGATTTATCAGGTTGATTCGATTTGGATTGATTGCGTAGCCGGCCGAAACGACACGTTTCGGTACCAAGTTCGGGAGCGCATGGATGGTTGGATTTCTGGGGCCGGCGGAGATTCTCTCATGAAAATCACCCGGCAAATGCGGAATGATTCCTCCCAAAACTGGGGAATTCCCCGCATTTGGCATACGCGTCTAGCTCCAGGGAAAGCAATTAAGACCGAGGAAAACAATTCCATTATCAAATTGGTTTTTCCGATGAAAATTGGACTTAGCTGGGATGGCTGGGCCTTTATTCCTGAACCTGCTCCTGAATTGTTTGAATATGCTGAAATCGATTCTCCCTTTTTAGGGTTTGATTCGACGGCGTTGGTCGTTCAAAGAAACAATGAGAATTTATTGGAAAAGCAATATTTTGCCGAACGCTATGCCCGAAATACAGGTTTGATTTATGCCTATCGGTGCGATGTAACTGGCATTGTAACCAATCCGGATGACCCCAATGATTGTTCTGCCTTACTTCCTCCAGATCAACCTTGGAGCGTGATTCCCATTTTAAAACGGGTTAAATTTGGTTACCAATATGAGCAAAAATTACTGGAATACATTCCTTAGTCTTTCTATCCTACTTAGCCTATCGGTTGTGCTTCGAGCCCAATCCACAGAATTCAGGTTTGCCGTATTTTTTAAGGACAAGGGGGGTATAAATTGCAATTACAGCACCGAGTCACCACTCCCCTATTTGTCTCTCAGAGCCATAGACAGAAAATTTTCTCAGGGCATAGTGATAGACAGCCTGGATTTTCTGGTTCATGCTGAGTACCGAAATCAGGTTTTAGCAAGTTCCTCAAACTTCAAAGAGGCTGGACTAAGCCGCTGGCTGAATTGCCAGCTTATTTCATGTTCGGATAGCTTATCCATCAACCAGCTAAGCCAACTGCCCTTTGTATCGTCGATTGAATGCATTTACAGGGGCAGTTCCATTTTAAAAAAGCAAGGTAAGCCCAGCTTTAGCAATCCTACCTTGGCCTCAACTCAGGAATTTGATTTAAATTTTGCTGCCTCAGGCTCTGTGTATGGTCAGGCGGGCATCCAAAATCAAATGATTGCCTGCGATTATTTGCATGGTTCGGGCTTTTGGGGTCAGGGAATGTTGGTTGCTGTTTTGGATGGAGGGTTTAGCGGAGTTCAAGGTATGGGCGCCTTTTCTCGGGCATTTTCAAACGGTCAAATGTTGGGAAATTGGGATTTTGTTGAACAAGATGGAGATGTGTACGAAGATTCTCAGCATGGCACCTATGTGTTGAGCTGTATGGCCGCATGGCAACCCGGAGCCATGGTAGGCACCGCGCCTGCTGCATCGTATGTTTTATTTAAAACCGAGCATGTGGCGGCCGAAACTCCCATGGAAGAGTACTACTGGGTGTTGGGAGCCGAAATGGCAGATAGTTTGGGTGCCAATGTTTTAAATGCTTCATTGGGATATACAGAATACGATGCTCCATTTACTTCGCACAGTTATCTTACCTTAAATGGAACAACGGCACCGGCGAGCCGTGGAGCGGAAACAGCCGCGAGCAAAGGGCTTTGGATAGTAAACAGCGCTGGCAACTCCGGGAATAAACCCTGGAAATATGTAGGTGTTCCGGCCGATGCCCGTTCCATTTTTGCCGTTGGAGCCGTTCAAGCCGATCGTTCGTATGCGGCATTTAGCAGTCAAGGGCCCAGCGTTGATGGTCGCGTAAAACCAGAACTTTGTGCCATGGGAAGAAATTCTACGGTAATGAATGCCGCAGGAATAAGCACCGCCAATGGCACTTCATTTTCTGCGCCCATTTTTGCCGGGGCATTGACATCGTTTTTATCGATGCATAAAGAGGCTACGCCAAATGAACTTCGACAGGCTGTGTTGAAATCCTGCCACCAATATCTACAACCCGATGAAAAGTTGGGCTATGGGTTACCGCATTTTGGACGGGCTTCGGTTTTAATGAATCAGCAGGCCTCGACGGGGTTACGCATTGTTCCAAATCCGGTTCAGTCGGGTATTTTGCGGTTAATTGTCGAGGCACCGCAAGCCGACAGCGTCAGCATTACGGTACGGAATTCTTCGGGCATGGAAGTGATTCGGGAAAACCGGAGCATAGGACTTAAGGGGCCAACAGCTTTGGCTTTGAACTTGCAAAAAAAAGATTTGCCCTCAGGAGTATATTGGGTGCAGATTCATGGCAGCAGCGGGATCTGGGCTGAGGCAAAGTGGGTAAATCCATAATACCGGCTCTAGTATTGAAATTCAAGCATTCAATGTTGGCATTGAGGTGTTGAGAACCTAGGCTTAGGTTTACTGAAACGATTTGACGATTGGGTTGGCTGCGGGCGGGATTGAAGAAGCTAGCGCGCACGAACGGTTAAGCAGCAGGCAACAGACCAAATCGGCGACTTTAGGAGCCAGATTTGGGCGATTGCCTGCCTTAACCGGGCGGCGTACTAGCTCTGAAAGCCCGGAAACCCGCCCAAAAAAAATCACTGAACTCGCTTAAAGATATAGAGAGAATCCTGTTGATGTAGGCATTGCCAATTGGGCGATTGAATTAGCTGTGAAATGCTGTCGGCCAGTGCCTGCCGCTTCAAGGGATATGGCTCGATGGCATCTTTCAACAAAACAATGTACTGAACAGGTATGGAACTTGGGTAACTTGCAATGGAGCGGCGCATGGCTAGGCGGGGCACCAGTACACTCGAAGCGGCCACCGATGCTGCATCTGGAATGTGTTTTTTTAGCGCAAATTTTATGCGTTGCACCGGAACCTCGCGCGTCCAATGCCCCGATTTTAAAACCTTAATTCCCTGGGGCATAAAAACTTGAGGTCGATACATGGACAGGCTATGTATTCCAGAAAAAACACTGCCCAGTGCAAGCATAAGCATCAGTGTCCAGCGCAGGTATGCTTTAGAAAGTAAGCGAACCGCCTCAATGGCTGCCATAATTATAACCGGCAGAAATTCAATGCTATATTGAAAAAAAGGACTCCATTTATTGGGGTCATCGCTGAACATTTTCTGTCCAAAAATAGGAATCAACATCAAAAAGAAGGCTGGCCTCAACACACACAGCCAACCACCCGCCGCCATAAAAAGCAACCAGGTGGATGCCTTCAGGCCGTCGCGGTACGAAGAAGCACCGGGCAAATGATTTTCGAACAATAGGCGCAGGGCATCGAAAGGATGCGTAAGGACAAAGGTCAAGGCCGAACCCATATCGGGACCCAAAGCTGTATATTTAAAGTGTAGATATTCCAATTGACCATTGGCAAAAGCTGGCATCAACACCTTCATAATCAACACAAAACAAACTCCGGCGCTGAGCGACAAGAGCAGGGCCCGATTGCGAAGCTGCCCCTGTTTAACGTGATGTAGCGCCAAACCAAGTCCTACAAACATCAGCCAAAGGGCCATGTTCTCTTTGGAAAAAACAATGGCAAGGCCAATCAGGAAAAAGGCCAGAAATTGACGGCGGTAAAAGCATAGAAACAGCCATGGCACGAGCATGGCGGCAACCACATTGGTGTGGAAATCAAAGGAAAGGGCGCTGAAAATTCCGAAGAAAGAATAGAAACTGATTAGGCCGAGAAGAGCCAGTTGAGGTTGGTTGGGAAGGCGTTGTTTGAACAAAAGCCAGACGGCTCGACCTCCGAGTAAAATAGCGAACCATTGTACCACGAGCAGAGTATAATGCCCGAAAATCCAATAAAGGGGCGAAAACAGAGCCAATACCGGCTCGAAGTGATTGGCCAGCACATTGATTTTGCCTTGAAGCTCTTCCATTATGGAATTTAGATTCCAGCGGCCATGTGCATAATCCCAAATGGCTTGGTTTTTAATTCCCAGGTCGTACGCGAAGGTGCGGAGTAAATGGTGGTTTACGAAAGAAATGGCGGCATACCAGCCGGCAAAAAAAAGGCCAATTCCCAGCGCAATACGTTCAGAAACTGTGGTGGGCAACTGCGTTCGGAAAAAACGAAAAAGCCGCACTTAAAAAGTCATTTCAGGAACTTCGTCTGGCACAAAAAGGCGGCCTTCTGTTGAGGCCACAATGGTTTCCACTGAGATTCCGGGGGCTCGTTCCAGAAGAACAAAGCCTCGGTGGTCGATATCAAAAACGCCCAAATCAGAAACCACCTTTTTAACGCAACCTAAACCGGTAATGGGCAAGGTACATGAAGAAAGCAACTTTGATTTACCGTCGCGGCTGCAGTGCTGCATGGCCACGATGATGTTTTTTGCTGAAGCCACTAAATCCATGGCGCCCCCCATTCCTTTGACCATTTTTCCGGGGATTTTCCAGTTGGCGATATCTCCGTTATCGGCCACTTCCATAGCTCCCAGAACCGTAAGGTCTACCTTGCCGGCACGGATCATTCCGAAGCTCATGGCAGAATCAAAAAAAACAGAGCCGGGTATGGTTGTAATGGTTTGTTTGCCGGCATTAATTAAGTCGGCGTCTTCTTCTCCTTCAAATGGAAATGGGCCCATTCCCAGCAATCCATTTTCGGATTGAAGAACGATGGTCATTTCTTCAGGAACGTAATTGGCGACCAGAGTAGGGATACCGATGCCCAGATTAACATACATTCCGTTGCGCAGTTCGCGCGCTATGCGTTGAGCGATTTGTTCTTTGTTTAGCATGTCTAGTTCCTATCTGGGTTTAACGGTGCGTTGTTCAATGCGTTTTTCATAGTCATTCCCTTGGAAGATTCGGTGCACGTAAATACCTGGCGTATGAATGGCATCGGGGTCGAGTTCTCCGGCCGGGACCAATTCTTCAACCTCAGCGATGGTTGTTTTCCCGGCCATGGCCATTAGGGGATTGAAATTTCGAGCTGTTGCCCGGAAAATCAAATTCCCTTGGGTATCGCCTTTCCAAGCTTTAACCAGAGCGAAATCGGCCTCAAAAGCCATCTCCATCAGGTAGGTTTTTCCGTTAAACACACGCGTCTCCTTGCCTTCTGCCACTTCTGTTCCCACTCCTGCGGGGGTAAAAACAGCGGGCATGCCATAGCCGGCGGCCATGCACCGTGTTGCTAAGGTGCCTTGGGGGATTAATTCCACTTCCAGTTCGCCTGAAAGCAGTTGCCGTTCGAATTCCGCATTTTCGCCCACATAAGATGAAATCATTTTTTTCACCTGACGTTGCTGCAGCATCAATCCGATGCCAAAATCGTCTACGCCGGCATTGTTTGAAATGCAGGTCAGATTTTTCACCTTTTTTTGGACCAAAGCCGCGATTAAATTTTCAGGAATGCCGCAGAGGCCAAAGCCTCCGAGCATCAAGGTCATTCCATCTTGAACATCAAAAATCGCCGCCTGGGCATTGGATACAACTTTATTCATAATCAATCAAAATCGATTTCGGTATTTCCTTGGCGCATTTCCTGGAGCTGGTCTTGAATTTCTTCTGAGCAATCAAAATTCCAATTGGCAAAAGATTCGGGACGTTTGAAATCGCCTCTATTTAATTGAATAGAGGAATCGTCGTACACCTTTCGCATGTACAAGGCCCAAACAGGAAGAGCCATATTGGCACCTTGACCAAGAGCAGTGCTGGAAAAATGAACAGACCGGTCTTCGGCTCCAGTCCAAACGCCCGTAACCAAATCTGGGGTTCCAGCAATAAACCAGCCATCGGAGTTGTTCTGAGTGGTTCCTGTTTTACCGGCAATGGGTTCGGTGAATTTGTAGCGATATCGAAGGCGCTGAGCTGTTCCTTGAAGCACCACCCCCCGCATCAATTGTACGGTTAAAAAAGCGGTTTCTGCACTCAGGGCCTCTCGGCGCTCAGGACTAAATACCGCCAACGTATTCCCATTTTTATCTTCAATTCGGGTAAGCATAAACGGTTTGCAGTAAACCCCTTCATTGAAAAACGTACTGAAGGCTCCGACCATTTCGAAAACCGAAATATCAGCCGTTCCCAGGCAAATGGAGGGAGATTCAGGGATGGCTGCCGTAATTCCAAGTTTTCTGGCCAAATCAATGGTAGCCTGAGGTCCATATTCCTTCATCAACATAGCAGAAACATAATTGACCGAATTGGCGAGGGCCTCCCGTAGGGTAATCATTCGATTTACCTTGTAGTCGCCGCTGTTGTCGGGACACCAAGGGCGGTCTAGGCCTTCTTCAATGCAAACGCGGGTATTGGGCACCAAATCGCAGGGCGATCGGCGTTCTTCCATGGCTAAGGCATAGACCAAAGGCTTAAAGGTAGAACCAACCTGCCGACCTCCTGCTGGAACAATGCGCTTACCGTCTTCACTTTCTGAACCGGCTCGAACGTGATCGTACTTAAAATGCTGAATATCGATTCCTCCAACCCAGGCTTTGACATGGCCTGTATGTGGGTCCATGCTCATCATTCCGTTTTGCAAAAAATACTTGTAATAAATCACAGAATCGCGGGGAGTCATTACCGTATCAATCGGGCCATTCCAGCTAAATACAGTCATTTCAACCGGTGTATTAAAAGCCTTATTGATTTCGGCTTCTGAAGCCCCTTCCGCTTTCATGGTCCGATATCTGTCGCTTCGCTTTATTCCCTGAAGCACAATGGACTTCACTTGTTCATCGGATAAGCTGGGCGAGAACGGCGCATTCCTCCGCCCTTTTTTATGTCGATAAAAATCCTTTTGCAGTTCAGAGAGATGCTGTTTTACTGCCTGTTCGGCATACCGCTGCATGCGGCTGTCAATGGTGGTGTACACCTTCAGGCCATCCCGATACAAGTTAAAGGGCTTACCGGTGGCCGGATTGATGTGATTCGAGCACCATACATTTAAATCTTTTTTCAATTCATTTAAAAAATACCCCGCCAGCTCACCTTGGCCATAAACGGATTTTCTGACTCGTTCTTTTAAGCGGGTCAAATCAGCTACTACGGGGATGTTCGATAGCGAGTCGGCTTTTTCTGGGGAAAGGGCCTTATTTTTAACCATTTGCCCAAAGACCACATTTCGGCGTTTTTGATTGGCCTCGGGTTTTCGGACAGGGTCGTAATTGCCAGGAGCCTTCAGCATTCCCACCAAGGCTGCGGCCTCTTCTATACTCAAATCGCGCACATGCTTATCGAAGTAAATCTTGGCGGCAGATTGAATACCGAAGGCCTGACGGCCAAAGTCCGCACGGTTTAAATACAAGGTTAAAATTTCTTGCTTGGTATAGCTGCGTTCCAACTTTAAGGCAATCACCCATTCTTTAAACTTTTGCAAAACCCTTTTAATCTTTCCTCCGCGCTCGTTATGAAATAAAAGCTTTGCCAACTGTTGAGTAATGGTGGAACCGCCTCCTTTAGATTTACCGGTGGCAATCCCCTTAACCACACGGGCCAAGGCCTCGGCATCAATTCCGGAATGCGCATAAAAGCGTTCATCTTCTGTGGAAATTAAAGCGGAAATTAAATGCGGTGGAAAATCCTTAAAATCTACATTGGTCCTGTTTTCAATGTAATATTTGCCCAACACTTCTCCATCGGAAGAATAAATCACACTGGCCAAATTAAACCGTGGATCTTCCAACTCTTCAAAACCGGGGAGCGCTCCAAACAGGCCCACAGAAGCCAGACCCAAAATCAAATAAAATCCCAAAATGGGACTTAAAACAAGCAACCAAACCCACTTCAAGGCAACGAATCTGAACTTAGGCAACTTACTTTTCATTCCGTACAGAGTTTTGAAGACGCAATCCGGCATCCATCACCAGCGGAAGAATTCCATCGGGTGTTCGCATTCGGTGTTCCAGCCGAAATCGATACTCACCCCGTTCCGGGAATTTAACCCGACTTCTATATTTAAATTCCACATCGCATAAATCTCCCATGCATGACCCTAAGGGCTTTCCTCCGGCGTCAAATAAGAACAGCGTTAGCGTATCTGTTATTTGCTTTTCACTTGGAAAGGTGGTGTGCATGAATAGATACAAATTTTGAAAGGGATATTGTGGCGCATGGCGAAACATCACCTGTACATCAAATACCTGACTGGTATCGTCAATGTTCACCAAAAACTCAGGCTGATTGCTTTGTGGCCATCCCGATTCAGGTAGTTTTTTGAATTCCGAAAAATAGGTTCCCGAATCGCAGGAACACAATAAAAAAAGTAGAAATAGCCCGACGAAAGACCTAGTTTTCCATTCCATTTTGAGCAGATTTTTGAGGACGTTGAGGGCGGCGGCGGCCCGATTTTCTTCCTGATTTACGCTTGCTCTTTTTTGAATCAAATCGGTCCAAAGCATCCTGCTCAATTACATTTGAGAAGGTTGGCAAGGCCGCATCTTCTTTAACTTGAACCAGAACCAGGTCTTCCAAATTATCGGGCATTTCGCCCTTTTTATTCATATCAATTATTTCGAGGACCCGCGAAAGCGGTAAGGGTAAAAACACATCCGGACGTTCAGAGTAGGAATAGTAAATCACCTTCCTGAAGATGTCTGTTTTCTGGTGAAATGCATTTCCTTGCTTGGTTTTCAGTTTGATGCTGTTGGAGGGAAACCCCTTCAAGGCATCCATATAACTATCCAACTCGTAATTCAAGCAGCACTTTAATTTTCCACACTGCCCTGCCAACTTTTGGGGGTTTATGGACAATTGCTGGTACCGAGCGGCAGCCGTGCTTACCGTCCTAAAATCGCGCAGCCAAGAGGAGCAACACAACTCACGTCCACACACACCCAATCCCCCCAATCGGGCGGCCTCTTGCCGCAAACCAATTTGACGCATTTCTATTTTCACCCGTAAATCTCGGGCTAAAACTTTAATCAGTTCCCGAAAATCAATGCGGTCATCTGCGGTGTAATAAAAGGTGGCTTTACTTCCATCTCCCTGACATTCTACATCTGAAATTTTCATTCTCAATTTCAACCCTGCAGCCACTTCTCTAGCCTGAAGGCGATACTGATCCTCCTTATCCATGGCTTCTTTCCAGCGATCCACATCGGCCGGACTGGCTTTCCTAAACACCTTTTTAAGGCCATCTTCCGATTGCTTTAGTCGCTGCAATTGCATTTTGACCAAGGGGCCACTCAATGACACAACCCCAATATCGTGGCCCGAAGAGGCTCCAACAGCCACAGCATCGCCCTGCACCAACTGAAGCCCCTCTGAATTTAGGAAGAATTCCTTTCTAGTATGCTTAAAACGAACCTCAACAACGGCCGTTGAATCGCCCGCCAGGTGTTCCATGTTCGACAACCAATCAAAAACATTAAGCTTATGACAACCTCCCGTACTGCAGGCTCCATTGTTCCTGCATCCCTTGGGCAATTGCCCCTTTTCCTTCGTACCGCAACTCGAACATCCCATGGTTTTTAATTCAAATTCAAATTTAATGTTTTCCTAGCTTAAAGGAACGATAAATATCAATGGTGACCCCCATAAATTCTGTTTTTTGATGTGCATTTCCTGAAATGCCCTTTAATCCATTTTCCAAGGCTTCCATTATGGATTCAGCAACTGCCGGGGTCACGCTGCCCGAAAATTTCTCCAACCAGCTGCGCTCCATTTCGGTAATGCGCGATAAACTGTTGGAGCTGCGAAACACCAAGGCCTCTCGAATCAAATATAAGCCATATTGGAAAAATCCCATTTGCTGAGTCCTTCCCCATTTTTGAAAGGTCTCGGCCAATTCTACCGATTCATGGAAGGCCGCCATATAAGCCCCCCGCATCCAGTCTCTGAAAAAAGGGAAAAATACCGCCAATTGCTCTTGGGCATTCCCCAGGCTTAGGGCTTGATCTACATCTCCATCGGCCATATTCACCAGCTCCCGCACCTGTTCCAAATCCATCCCGGCCTTATTTCCCAAATAATCGGCCAAATCAAAATCTTTGACCTTCGGAAAAGCGATAGTTTGGAGTCTGGACAATAAGGTGGGCATCAATTTCCCCTCTTCCTCAGCAATCAATAAAAATACGGTGTTTGGCGGAGGCTCTTCAATCGACTTTAGCAGGCGATTGGCCATTCCATGCGTTATCATTTCCGGATACCAAAGCAGCATAAACTGCAATTTCCCTTCATAGGGCTTTTGACTCACTTCCGTTAAAATGGCCTTTGTGGTGGCCGAATTGATGCTGGGCCTTTTGGTATCGGATGAACTAAACTCCTGCCAACTCTGCACGGAACCGTACGGTGATTTCAACACAAATTCCCGAAAGTATTCCAGGTAATTTTTCGCAATATCCTTATCGTCTTTTGCGGCAAATGGAAAAGCAAAATGCAGGTCAGGATGGCTCAATTTATCCACTTTACGGCAGGCCGCACAACATCCACATGAATCCTGTTCTGAAGGCGCTTCGCAGAGCAAATATTGAATGTAGGCCAAAGCCATTGGCAAAGGGCCATGCCCATGCTTTCCTGAAAACAACTGAGCATGCGGAATTCGTCCTTGACTTGCAGAACGAATCAAGAGCTGCTTAATGTGTGACTGACCTGCTACATCCGAAAATTGCATGTACAAAGGTAAGGGATTCGGGGAATGTTTGGGGCGCCTTTTCGGGTCTTCACCTGTACCTCAGTTGTAGCGCTTAAGTCCGGTAAACCGGTGCGTAGGGCTTCCTTTGGTCGCCTCCGCCCGGTACCGGACTAAAGCGCTACTGCCTTCGGTGCCGGTTCAGCCCCGGGCGCAGCGTCTATACATCTTCCAATGCTTTGCCTTGAGAATCAAGGATTCGGTATTCCAACATACCTAAGGTCGTTCTGGCTTCTAACCGATGCCGACGTCCATACTTGCTTTTCCAGGTTTTCCAAATGGAGGAAAATAGGCCCTTTTTCAAGTAGGCTTCAACATAGGGATGCACCAACAACGTTAAGGTCTGGTTTGGACTGCCTTCCACTTTTCGGGCAAAGGCTGTCGAAATTTCATCCGTCAAATTCACACTGGCTGTTACTTTACCTGTTCCCTGACAAGAAGGACAGGCTTCGGCAGTTTCAATGTTAATCTGAGGGCGAACGCGCTCACGGGTGATTTGAATCAATCCAATCTTGGATGGAGGCAATATATTGTGTTTGGCTTTATCGTCTTTCATGGCATCGCGCATGCGCTGAAACAGTATTTTTCTGTTTTCTGCCTTATACAAATCGATAAAGTCGATAACGATTATTCCCCCCATATCCCTTAACCTAAGCTGGCGAGCAATTTCATCGGCAGCTTCAAGGTTTACCCCCAACGCCGTTTCTTCCTGAGAACTTCCAGACCGAACGGAGTTGCCAGAGTTCACATCAATAACATGCAAAGCTTCTGTATGCTCAATAATTAAATAGGCCCCGGATTTCATGGGAACATTGCGACCAAACAAAGTCCGAATCTGTCGGTTGATGCCGTAATGCTCAAAAATGGGCAACCGGCCTTTAAAAAATCGAACCGATTTCTCCCGATCCGGGAAATTGGTTCGCATGTAATCCCTAATTTGATTCACATACGATTCATCGTTCACCACGATCGAGTCGAACGTAAAGTTCTTGTTCTCCAAATCACGCAGCAGGGTGGTTGCCCTACTTAGCTCTCCCAAGACCTTTTCCGGGGTTTTACCGCTTTTAATTTTTTCAAACGCGGCATCCCAACGGGTCATTAAGTCCTTCAAATCTTTTTCCAAATCATCTGCCGATTGATTTTCAGCAGCCGTTCGAATAATAATTCCGAAGTTGGTGGGCTGAAGCGCCTGCATTAGGTTTTTCAACCGATCTCGCTCGGAAGCTTCTCGGATTTTGCTGGAAATTGAGATTTTATCGGCGAACGGAACCAACACCATGTAACGGCCGGGGAGCGACAATTCGCAGCTAAGACGAGGTCCTTTCTGCGAGATGGGTTCCTTAATGACCTTAACCAGAATGGTTTGTCCGGCTTTCAGCACATCTCCAATCTTCCCCTCCTTACGTATCGGAGGTGCGAATTTGAAGTACCTTAAACTAGCGGTTTTTAAGCGCCCGCTCACGGTTTCTTTTACAAACTTATTTAGCGACTGTATTTCAGGGCCTAAATCCAGATAATGAAGAAAGGCATCTTTCTCGTAACCTAAATCGACAAATGCAGCATTTAAATTGGGCTGTATTCGGCTTACTCGGGCCAAATAATAGTCTCCAACATTAAATGCATAGTCGCTCTTTTCTTTCGTAAGTTCGGTTAACTCACGACTTCTAAGCAGAGCAATTGAAACTTCTTCGGGCGCAACGTTTATAATTAAATCGTTGCTCATGACAATATATTTAGTGTGCCGAACTCATAAAAATCCGGCACGACCCGAATTATTTTTTCTTCTTGTGTCGGTTCTTTCTAAGACGTTTTTTACGCTTGTGCGTATTCATCTTATGTCGTTTGCGTTTTTTTCCACTAGGCATGATTCCTATGTTTTTAGTTAGTTGTTAATGTTTCTGAAAGCCAGGCATCAAAACTGCTTTTCGCCATTCCGGAGGGCAACTGCTCCCGATAACGGCTAAAATAGAGTTTAGCACTGTCTTGATTTCCGGCCTTTAAAAAGGCATCTCCCAACAGGAAATGCACCTCTGTACGACCACTATCGATGTTTAAAACCATTTTAAACCGTTCAATAGCTTTTGGAAACTGGGACGAAAGTACAGAAAATTGCCCTAAACGTAAAATGGTTTCAACATCGTTCGGGTATTCTTCTAAAATTTTTGTGAGCATCCCGATGCCTTCCATAGGGGCTCCTGCCCCTTCCACGATGGCAGTACCAAGGCCTCTTCGCGCTTCCAATAGCTCAGGTGATTGGTTCAACACTTCACGAAAAAGGCCTGCAGCTTCAACTGCAGCCCAACTTTTATCCTCTTCCGTCATCACCGACACCACCGTTAAAAACCGCTGAGCCGCATCCAAAAGGTCCGCCTCTACCCCTGTTTCCTCTGCCTTTTTTTTTGCAAAAATGGCAGCAACTGCAGGATTGATTTGCCCCCAAAATCGAATCAACGAATCGCTAAACAAGGGGCGTTCTTGCCCTTTCGATTGAAGCCATTGCAGTTCTAATCGTTGAGCTTCAACTTGCTGCTCTGGATTTAATCCCGATTTAACTTCCTCAATTTGAGCCTCCAAATCCTTGGCAATTTCTTCTGCCTGAGATGCGCGCAAATACCCCTCGGGATGCTTGGACGGCATGAACCAAATACCAAGGCCTATGAATAAGAAAAGCAGTGCAATAAGCACTGCTTTTTGGCGTTCAGGAAGTCTCGAAATCATGAAACTTATTTCAAACTCTTTTTCACCTGTCCTTGAAACGATTTGGCGGGTTTAAAGGCGGGAATGTTGTGGGCTGGAATAACGATGGTCGCATTTTTGGAAATGTTGCGGCCCTTTTTCTCTGCCCGCTTCTTAATAATGAAGCTTCCGAATCCACGCAAATAAACAGGGTCTCCTGCTATCAAAGAATCTTTAACCGACTTCATAAAGGCCTCCACCGTTACTTGAACGGCCGCTTTTTCTACACCGGTACTTTCTGAGATCTGATTCACAATTTCAGCTTTGGTCATGTTGTTATGTATTGGTTAGAGATAATAACTTTGACAAAGTTAATCAGAATTCTATCCTTCAAAGTCTTACAACCACGAAATACAGGCAGATTCTACCTAAAAGTTCTTAAAAAAATGGAAATTCATCAGAAATTAAAGTTCTGGTATCAATCTGCAAGCCGAGATTTACCCTGGAGGCATACCTCTGACCCCTATTATATTTGGCTGTCAGAGGTGATTCTTCAACAAACCAGAGTTGATCAAGGCCTCCCTTATTATTACAGGTTTATTCAGCAATATCCAACCCTTCAAGACTTAGCAAAAGCCCATGAGGATGAAGTACTTCGCCTTTGGCAAGGACTCGGATATTACTCCAGAGCAAAATCCTTACTCAAAACAGCAAAAGAAGTCCAAAGGCTATACCATGGACGCTTCCCGGCCTCATATCAGGAATTGTTGGCCTTACCCGGAATCGGCCCCTACACTGCGGCTGCCATCGCGTCGTTTGCCTTCAACCTACCCCATCCGGTGCTGGACGGAAATGTAAAACGAGTCGTTTCGCGCTGCCTAGAAATACAACGGCCAATTGAATCTAAAGCCGCCCAAGTTGAAATTCTAACTTGGTTGAATGCATGCATGGAACCTTCTGATCCAGCTGTTTTTAACCAGGCCATTATGGAGTTAGGGGCATTAATTTGTTTGCCAAAAACGCCTTCATGCTCTGCTTGCCCAATTCAGGCTCATTGTTTAGCCTCCCAATCTGGGCGCCCCACCGATTTCCCAATTAAAAAAAGCAAACCAGCCAAACGAATTCTGCATCTGGCGTACGCCTTAGCATGGAATAATGGCAAAATTGCCATCCAAAAAAGAGGCAGTACTGGGATTTGGGCAAATTTATGGGAACTCCCTTCCGTCGAAACTTCTGAACCAGCTGAAATCAATGCACTTGAAGAGTTTTTCCCTGGATTAAACACGGTTGTTTATCGAAGCTTTGAGCTCCCAATACATCTGTTATCCCACCGAGAAATACGGGCTCAAGTTTTCATGTTTAAAACCCAATCTAAGGCTTCACATCAAGTAGAATGGATTTCACCTGATAGGATAGATTCGTATGGTTTCCCTAGAATACTAACCCGCTTCTTCGAAGAACATGAAGATGTATTTAGGGTGCCCCTGCCAACTGAGTTTTTAAAACCCGATAACGGATCCTAGCCGTTTGGTTGTGTAAACTTCCCGAATGTTCCAAGAGCAAAGTTCGGTACGCCTCCATGGCCTTTTCCACTTGGTTCAGCTGGTTCTCATATAAGCGGGCCATTGCCAACCAAGCATCATCCACCAAAAGGCTCTCAGGATCATTTTTTATTAAAATCTTAAGTACAGCTATGGCCTCTTCAAACTGACCTTTTCGCTCTAGAATTTGATACCTAATCCATCGCGATGCGGTTAAAATCGGACCAAAATTCAGAGTGGATTCCAACGAATCCAAAATGGCCACCGCTTGATCCATATTTCTTGAATAAAAAGCACATTCTGCTCTGGCATAGCTCGCCAATGCCACCACATTGGAATCCTCGGCCAACAAATCGTTCATGAGCAAAGACAAGCCTAGTGCATCGTTAGCAATGTGCTTGGTGGTACTGGCCTTTAACACTTTCGCCTGAGTTTGAGCCCAGGGAAATTCAGCTCTAAAAAAAGACAGCCGGGTATTTCCCCATTTGGCCTCGTGCCCCTCCGGTGTGTTTGGCAAGGCCTTTTCCACCTGACCATATAAAAGACTAGGCTCCCATAAATCGCCGGTAGCAATAAGGATATCGGCCAAGGCAATTTTGGCCCGTGCTTCTTCAATGCTTCCAGGCCTAAATTCATTCATCGCTGACTGCAGTAACACAATGGCTTCTTCTTGCTTAT
>JAQCBQ010000012.1 GCA_027621385.1 Bacteroidota bacterium
GTTTAATTTTTGAAAGCGGCGCAACCAGCGTTGGGGTAGTTCTTCGGTAGTAGCCTGAATGTAGTCTTCTTGTCCACAAGGCACCAAATACTCTTCATCGGAAAAGTGTTTACTCCATTGGCCTTTAATAGGAACGCCCATCCACCAGGCATCGGTAAGCGTATTTTTATAAAAATGAAGTCCCATACCAACATCCTCTCGTTCCACAGTAAACCGGATATAGGGTGGTTTATCCACCATTAAGGTTTCAGGCTTTCGAACATATACTCCTTCAATTAAATGCCAGATTACCTGAGCGGCCAATTGTACTTCTGCACCATTTGGGACTAGATCTGGAGACAACCCGGATAAGCAAAATCCTCGAAGTTTATGGCTTAAGCCAGCATACCTTGCTAAACGGCAAATTTCGTCTGAGGACCAACCGTTGGGCGATGCCAATACGGTATTGGGGGCATCGGCTGCTTTTACAGAACCCATATTTAGATTTACCAAATGGGCATCGCGCAATAAGGGCTCGGTGCGGCGAATGTTTTCTCGGGCTTCGCCCAAACGCAAAAGATCGAAATGAAAATCTTTAAATAAATGCAGGAATTCGGGCGAGTTAAAATAGGTTTGATATCCTAAAATACAGTAATGAAAAAGGAGTTGGTTTTTTTCGCCTAGAATTCGTCCCAAGACATTGTCGGCAGAAAGGTCTTCGGTTGTTAGGGACTGAAAGGGCAATCGAGAAGTAATGTCCAAGTAGTTGGCATATTGACCTGCTAAGGTAAACGAGCGGTATAAAGCAAACCCAAGTTCAGCTCCCCCCCCAATTAAAACCGGCAAAGCGCCTTGCTCTATAATGGTCCGGAACAGCCGCCCCAGCATCAAGCAGGTTTCTTCCACATTGCTTCTGATTCCTACATTGCCTAAATCAGCAATGTGAATCGGGTGGTCGCCCCTATGCAAGTCATACAATTGTTTGCGCACGGCATCGGGGACGGCAGTCATGGATGCCGACAAATCAACGGCATCGTACCCACAGCCGACCAGAACCACATCTGCTTTTGCACTGGAAAGGTCGGGAAAATCGCCCTTACCATAGAATGTTTGAATGTGATTGCCCATTTGGGTAGGCTGATATTCTGTAGCCTGTATTTCGGTAGATACAGGACTGAAATATTCTTCCCACCCATTCCATTCCAATGGTGTTTGGCTCATAGCACAACTATTTTTTGGAGGTCCTGCCCTTTTTCTTACCTCCCTGGGCTTTATGCAACTCTAAGCATTCTTCCAAGCTGAGGTCTTCCGGACTTTTTCCTTTGGGGATTTTGACATTGTCTTTTCCGACGGCAATATAGGGGCCCCAACGGCCGTTAAGGATTAAAACCTCGGGGTTTTCTTCAAAGCTTTTAATGCGTTTTTTGGCATCTGCCTCCCGTTTAGCATGAATCAATTCCACGGCAGAATCCAAATCCAAATCTAAAGGATTCATTTCTTTAGGAATAGAAACGAATTGATTGTTGTGGCGCACATAGGGGCCGAATCTTCCCTGCCCTACTACGACTGTTTTTTCCTCGAAATCGCCTAGGGTTCGGGGCAATTTGAACAAACTTAGGGCCTCTTCCAGCGAGATGGTTTGGATGCTTTGGTCTTTTTGCAGAGAAGAGAATTTGGGCTTCTCTTCGTCTTCCGCCTCTCCGATTTGAATCATGGGGCCATATCGACCTACCAGAGCAAACACAGGTTTTTGGCTCGCGGGGTCAGTACCCAGCAATCGTTTTCCTGAGGCTTTTCCCACAATGGATTCTGTATCTTTCACTGCCTTATGGAATGGTCCATAAAACGTTTCAATCATTTTATTCCATTGACTTTGCCCTTCGGCTATTTCATCAAATTGCTTTTCAATTTTTGCGGTAAAATTCACATCTAAAATTCCGGCAAAATGGCTTACTAAAAAGTCATTTGTGACCATTCCAATGTCGGTTGGAAATAATTTCCCTTTATCGGCCCCCGTTCGTTCTTGGCCGATTGTTTTCGTTAATTCTGTTCCTTTCAGGCTAAGTTGAACAAAAGAACGTTCTTCCCCTTGTCGTTCTGCCTTTTCCACATATCCTCTGCCTTGAATAACCGATATGGTGGGGGCATACGTAGAGGGGCGGCCAATTCCCAACTCCTCCATTTTTTTCACCAAAGAAGCTTCGGAAAACCGAGGAGGAGGTTGGGTAAATCGTTCTGTAGCCTGAATTTCTTTGATCCCAACGGAGTCGCCTGTTTTTAATGCCGGCAGCATTTGATCGCCTTGTCCAGCCTCTTCTTCTTGCTCATCTTCATCGTTGCTTTCCATGTACAGGCTTAAGAACCCTTTAAACGTGATTACTTCACCTTTAGCGGCAAAATAATGGGGTTGAATGGAATCTGCCTCGAGTTTTATGGTCGTTTTCTCCAGTTTGGCATCTGCCATTTGGGAAGCTAGGGCCCGTTTTCGAATTAGGTCGTACAGCTTTTTCTCGGCTGCATCCTCTCCCGCCGCTTCGAGTAAAAAGTCGGTAGGCCGTATGCATTCGTGGGCTTCCTGTGCTCCTTTTGCCTTGGTAGAGAAATTCCTTTCTTTATGGAATTCAGGGCCAAAAGACTGAACAACGGCTTGTTCTGCGGCTGAACGGGCAAAATCGGACAAATTGGTGGAGTCCGTTCGCATATAGGTAATTTTTCCGCTTTCATACAAACGTTGGGCAAGGGACATGGTTCTGCCCACGGAAAACCCTAGTTTTCGAGCGGCTTCTTGTTGCAGAGTAGAAGTAGTAAAAGGGGCGGCCGGACTTCGTTTCAACGGCTTAACCTCTACATTGCCCACGGTGAGGGTTTTATTTTTTAGTGCTTCAAGCAATTCTTGTGCCTCCGTTTCCGAGGTCAATCTGGAAGGAAGTTCTGCTTTAAAGGCCTTTCCTTTGGCGTCGGAGAATTTACCCTGCACTTTAAAGAAGGCCGATACTTGAAATTGTTCGCGCTCGCGCTCGCGGTCGGCAATAAGTCGAACGGCCACCGATTGAACTCGGCCGGCCGACAAACTGGGTTTTACTTTTTTCCAAAGTACCGGACTCAGTTCATAACCCACCAAGCGGTCTAAAACCCGCCGGGCCACCTGGGCATCTACCAACCGATAATCGATATCCCTGGGTTGCTCAATGGCCTTAAGAATAGCTGTTTTGGTAATTTCATTAAAAACGATGCGTCGGGTTTTTGCTTCATCCAATTCCAAGGTTTTCAGCAAATGCCATGCAATGGCTTCTCCTTCTCGGTCTTCATCGGAAGCCAGCCATACTTTTTCTGCTTTGGCGGCTAGTTTTTTGAGTTCTGCAATCAGAGGTTTCTTTTTGGCATCGACCTCATATTGAGGTTCAAATCCCTGCTCTATGTTCACGGCCAATCCTTTGGAAGGCAAATCTCGAATATGCCCCATGGAAGATTTAACAATGAAATCTTTACCGAGGTAATTTTCAATGGTTTTCGCTTTTGCGGGAGACTCTACAATTACCAAGTTTTTAGCCATAGGAACGAAAAAAAAAATGAGGGTATTGGCACAAAGAAAAGAAAATTAGGGGACAATGCGGCCCGCGGCCCGGATTGAACAAGGTAGAGCGCAAGGGTGGCGGAGTCTGGCCCGCGTGGCGCGGAGGCGACTTTAGGAGCCACCGCAAGCCCGCTGGGCCAGCCTTCCGGCACCCGCGTACTACCTGTGAAAGCCGGTAAGCCGCCCAACTAAATCAACTATAAAAATCCAAGTTCCAGCTGAGCCTCTTCGCTCATCATATCTTTATCCCAAGGAGGTTCAAAGGTTAATTTTACCCGAACCGTTTCCACCCCCTCTATGGTTTTCACCTTTTGCTCAATTTCAACCGGTATTTCTTCTGCCGAAGGACAATTGGGCGAAGTTAACGTCATCAAAATTTGCACTTCCTTTTGGTCGGGACTGACCTCAATCTGATAAATCAGACCCAGTTCGTACACATCAACAGGAATTTCAGGATCGTACACAGTTTTAATTTTTTCGATGACCAAATTTTCCATAACAATTTTTTAACCTGTATAATACGCTAGCGCAATCCGTTTAATGGTAGCAAGCATGGAGTGTAAGCCATTGCTGCGGGTTGGAGAAAGGTGCTGGCTCAATCCGATGCGGTCTAAAAAATCAGGTTGAAGTCGGAGAATTTCTTCCGGACTGCGGTTGGAATAAATGTTGAGCAACATGGCTACCAATCCCTTGACAATTAACGCTTCTGATGCGGCATAGAAGATGATTTTATTTTCCTGCATTTCATGGTCGAGCCAGACCTTAGATTGGCAGCCTTGAATCAATAAATCCTCTCTTTGTTCCAGGTGGTCAGGCCAATTCAAATTGCGCCCCAGATCCATCACATATTCATACTTTTCTTCCCATGAATCGAACATGGCGAAGTCGGCCTCCAATTGCTCAACCGTTTCATCTATGCTACTATTCATCGCAACAGCTGAATGGTTTTTCGCAAAGCAACAAAAAATCGTTCTATTTCCTCTTCTGTATTGTAAAAGGCCAAAGAAGCCCGAACGGTTCCAGGAATACCGAACCGCTCCATTAAAGGTTGGCAACAATGGTGCCCCGTTCGAACGGCGATATTTTGATTGTCCAACAGAACCCCAACGTCCATTGGATGGCGTCCTTGAACTAGAAACGAAACCACAGAAACGCTATCGGCTGCGGTTCCGATGGCATTCACCTCAGGGAAATTGAGCTGCAGTTGTTGGCGAAAAGAGTTGGACAGCTGTCGTTCCCGCGCTTCAATCTGCTGCATACCAATGTTAGATAAATAGGATAAAACCGAGGCGAAGGCTACGGCACCCAAGATGTGGGGCGTGCCGGCTTCGAATCGAAAGGGAAGACCTTGGAAGGTCGTCTTTTCAAATCGAACGCGATCAATCATATCCCCCCCACCCCGATACGGCGGTAAAGGTTCGAACAAATGCCGCTTGCCATACAATACCCCCAACCCGGTAGGGCCGCACATTTTGTGGGCCGAAAAGGCCAAAAAATCGCAATCAATGGCTTGCACATCAATGGGCATGTGCGGAGCCGCCTGAGCCGCATCAACCATAACTGGAATGCCATAGGCGTGGGCTTTTTGAATGAGATATGGAATGGGATTAACTGTACCCAAGCTGTTGGATACCCAAACTAAACTGAGCAATTTTGTTTTTGGCCCCATTAGAGCATCGAGCGCCTCTAGATCTAGGCTTCCATTTTCAAGTACAGGAATAACCTTGATGTGAGCTCCTTTCCGTTCGGCCATGAGTTGCCAGGGCACGATATTGGCATGATGTTCCATGCCCGACAACAGGATTTCATCTCCGGGCTGAATGTGTGCTTCTCCGAAGGAAAAAGCCAATGTATTTATAGAATCTGTAGTTCCTCCCGTAAAAACGACCTCGGCTTCATCAGCGGCATTGATAAATTTGGCAACGGTTTTTCGGGCTGCTTCGTACTGATCGGTGGCCTGCTGACTGAGCCGGTGCACTCCTCTATGCACATTGGCATAAGAGGTTGTCACCATATTTTCCATGGCTTCCAACAACACCTTTGGCTTTTGACTGCTGGCCGCATTGTCGAAATAAATTAAATCATGACCGGCAATCAATGGGAAATCGGCCCGTATGGCATTCCAGTCAACTGGGGCTGTAGTAAAGGGAGCAGCTATGGGATTCAACTGACTCATAGCTGTTGGATGGATTTGGAAATGGCTGTGCGGAAATGGCTTTGCAAAGCGGGATAAAAATCTTGTATGCAGCCTTCAATGAAGGCCTCAATCAACAATCGTTTGGCGGAAGCCTTAGAGATTCCCCGGCATTGCAAATAAAACAAGGCCTGTTCGTCCAAGCTTCCTGTGGTGGCTCCATGACTGCATTTCACATCATCGGCATAAATTTCAAGCACCGGGCGGTGGTAGGTCCGTCCGCCCTCCTCCAACACCATCGCCGCGGAATGCTGATAGGCCTGGGTTTTTTGAGCATCTAAGGCCACATGAATTTTTCCGGTGAACGAAGAAATGCCCTCTTTTTTAGACAACTGCCGAATGTTCTGATGGCTTTCAGCCTCAGGACTGGCATGAATCATATTTACCCAGCTGTGCAATTGATTCTGAGGCTCTGCAACCTGCAGGGAAGAAATTCGAGCAATTGCCTGTTGTCCGTTTAAACTCACCTGAACGGAATGCCGTTGTGCTTGTCCACCCTGCATCCATTGCACCAATTTCAGTTCTGCTGATTCAGCAACAGAGCCCTGAATGTGACTCATAAATAGCGTTCCCGGTGCGGCAGCCAAATCTCGGTTCAACTCCAACTTGGCGCCTTTATCCAATCCTACATATAAAAACGAAAAACGATTGGACTGCGCTTCGTGGGGCAAAAATAAGGTGAGGTGAGCATTTTCTCCCAACAAAACAAGCAAGGCCTCAGCCTTAGATGTAGATTGAGCCACTGCCGGCATTGCTGTAATGGGATCAATGCAGTGTAGGTTGGAAGGGACATACAACACCCGAATTCCAGATTGATTTACTGGACGATAGGCCTGAGCCAATCCATCTAAGGCAGCGTTCTGAATGGATTCTTTGGCATTCTGGATCCCGGGGATTTCAGCTTCAAGAGCCTGCTCCAGAGATAAAAACTGAATGCCTGTTTGTACATTCAAGGGTTCGGGCCGAGGTTCAAAAGAATCGGAAGAAGGCGAATCTGTTGGGTATAGGGCATCCATCAACACATCAACAGGAACGTACTTCCATTCTTCTTGTTTTGAAGAAGGGCGCCCCTTGTTTAAGCCTGTCCAGTGCCGTGTTCTGTCGGCCGGACCTTTAAAATCCAACGTTGAGCGATCCAATTCCATTAGGCCTTTTCTGTTTCAAGTATCCAATCGTAGCCTTTGGCTTCAAGCTCCAATGCCAAGTCTTTTGTACCTGTTTTGATGATTTTCCCATGGGCTAAAACATGAACCACATCTGGAACAATGTAATCCAACAGGCGCTGATAATGGGTAATGACTAAAAAAGCATTGTTGGCGTTTCGTAGCGCATTTACGCCTTGAGCCACAATTCTAAGGGCGTCGATGTCCAATCCTGAATCGGTTTCATCTAAAACGGCAAGTTTGGGTTCAAGCATGGCCATTTGAAAAACCTCATTCCGTTTTTTTTCTCCGCCGGAGAAACCCTGATTCACGCTGCGGTTGGCCAATTTAGCATCCAATTCAACCAAGGCCTGTTTTTCACGAACCCGTTTAAGAAAAGCCGCGGGTTCCATGGGCTCTAAACCCTGCTGAGCGCGAATTTCGTTCATGGCTGTTTTCATAAAATTCATCATGGAAACGCCGGGAATTTCAACCGGATATTGAAAAGCCAGAAAAACTCCGGCAGCGGCGCGTTCGTGGGGCTCTAAATCCAAAAGTGATTTTCCTTCAAATTCAATGCTACCCTCCGTTATTTCATAGGCATCGTTTCCGGCAATAATAGAGGCCAAGGTACTTTTTCCCGAACCGTTGGGACCCATAATGGCATGAACCTCGCCCTTATTCAGGGTTAAATTTAGACCCTTTAAAATGGGCTTCCCATCCACCGATGCGTGTAAATTTTTAATTTCTAACATACTCATACAATCTTAACCTACAGAACCTTCAAGAGATATTTCAAGTAATTTTCGAGCTTCCACGGCAAATTCCATGGGAAGCTGATCCAACACCTCGCGGCAATATCCGTTAACAATCAAGGCCACTGCCTTTTCAGTTGGAATTCCGCGTTGGTTCAAATAAAAAATTTGGTCTTCGGCAATTTTAGAAGTAGTGGCTTCGTGTTCTACTTTCCCTGTGGCATTATCTACCTCTATGCTTGGAAACGTATGGGCTCCACAATGGCTTCCCAACAGCAACGAATCGCACTGACTGAAGTTTCGAGCTCCTGTTGCCGAGGGTGCGATTTTCACTAAACCGCGGTAACTGTTGTTGGATTGGCCTGCGCTGATTCCTTTTGAAATAATGGTAGAGCTGGTATTCCGACCTAGGTGTACCATTTTGGTACCTGTGTCGGCTTGTTGGGCGTTGGCCGTTACAGCCACCGAGAAAAATTCGCCTTTAGAACCATCTCCTTTTAGTAATACGGAGGGGTATTTCCAAGTAATGGAAGACCCTGTCTCTACTTGGGTCCATGAAATTAAACTGTTTTCGCCCAGGCAATTGCCTCGTTTGGTCACAAAATTGTAAATCCCTCCCTTTCCGTTTTTATCTCCGGGATACCAGTTTTGAACGGTGCTGTATTTAATGTGGGCCCGGTTGAGTGCTACCAGTTCCACTACAGCGGCATGCAGTTGATTTTCATCGCGCATGGGAGCGGTACAACCTTCTAAGTAACTCACATAACTGTCGTCATCGGCCACAATTAGGGTGCGTTCAAATTGCCCGGTATTCATGGCATTGATTCGAAAATACGTACTCAATTCCATTGGACACCGAACTCCTTTCGGGATGTAAACAAAACTCCCGTCCGAAAAAACCGCTGAATTTAGTGCAGCAAAGAAATTATCCTTGATTGGAACAACCGTACCCAAATATGCCTTTACCAAGTCGGGATGCTCTTGAACCGCTTCGGAGAGCGAACAAAAAATCACGCCCTTTTCTGCCAATTTTTCTTTGAAGGTTGTTTTTACGGAGACACTATCAATAACCGCATCAACGGCCACACCTGCCAGCATTTTTTGTTCTTGTAGGGAAATTCCTAGCCGGTCAAATGTTTTCAGCAATTCGGGATCTACTTCATCCAAACTGGCCAATTCGGGCTTCTTTTTGGGCGCTGAATAATAGCTTAACGCCTGGTAGTCAATCGGGGGATAATGCATCAATCCCCAATGTGGTTCTGTCATTTGCTGCCAATGTCGAAAGGCTTTTAACCTCCATTCCAACAACCAACTGGGCTCATTTTTTTTAGCTGAGATAAACCGAACTGTATCTTCTGTCAGTCCAGGCTCCAGGGTTTCAGCCTCCAAATTAACCGACCAACCGTGTTCGTATTCTCGGTTGGTAATTTCATGCAACAACTTATCCTGTTCTTCTGCCATGGATTGCTACTTTTTAGACTGAAAAACTTTCTCCACATCCACAAGTGCGGGTGGCATTTGGATTATTAAAAACAAATCCTTTCCCATTCAAACCATCTGAGAATTCCAAGCAGGTGCCTGCCAAATACAACATGCTTTTCTTTTCGACTACAATTCGAATTCCATTGTCCTCAAACACTTGGTCGTTCTCTTGCCGGGTTTGATCAAACTTCAATTCATAACTCAAGCCAGAACATCCACCGCCTTTCACCCCAACGCGCACAAAGTGCTCGGAAGGATTCAACGATTCCTTTGACATCAACTCAATGAGCCTTGTTTTTGCAGATTCTGTAACGGTTACCATAGCTCGAACTTTAATGTTAACATACCAGAGGGACTATTTGTTCAGTTATTTAGAATTGTTCTAAATAATCTAATTTAGGCCAAAAATACAGGAAGGAATTGGTTTCCACAAACGATATTTGCAGGAATATGTCAAAAGAGCAAGAAATTAAAACTCCGTTGGGAGCGTTGGGCGAATCGGGAATTCACCAGCGAATTCGAGGTTTAGCCATAGAACCTAGACCGGAAACCGTTCTAGGTCAAGGAGATGATTCGGCCGTCGTTCAGCCAAAAAAGAACCAAGAGGTGGTAATAACCAAAGATTTAATGATAGAAGGGGTGCATTTTGATTTAATGTACAGCCCACTTCATCATTTGGGGTATAAGGCCGTGGTTTCAAATGTCAGTGATATTGTGGCTATGGGAGCAGAACCGGCCCACCTTGTATTGGGACTGGGTTTACCTCCAAAATTCACCGTTGAAGCTCTAGATGCCTTTATGGAAGGACTTAAGCATGCATGCAAAACCTACGGTATCGATTTAATTGGGGGTGATACGGTTTCCACGCTTCGCGACTTTTTTATTTCCATCACCGCGGTAGGATATGTAGAGCCGGAGCAGAAAATTGCTCAATCTGGCGCATCCAAGAATGATTTGGTCTGTGTGACTGGGAATTTAGGTGCGGCCTATGCCGGGTTTTTGATGTTGGATCGTGAACGCCGAATTTATCTAGAAAATCCAGACGTTCAACCCGACCTTAGCGACCATGCATACGTTCTTGAGCGGCAGCTTAAACCTGAAGCTCGAATGGATGTTTTACATCAGTTAAGAAAGGCCGGCATTCAACCTACATCGATGACGGATATTTCAGATGGGCTTTCGAAAAGCTGCTTTAAGCTAGGGAAAGCCTCAGGCCTCGGAGTTCGCATTGATCTAGAACGGATTCCCATTCATCCCGGAACCCTAAAAGTGGCGGAAGAACTGCAATTGGATCCTTACCATTTAGCATTACATGGCGGAGAAGAATATGAATTGTTGTTCACCATTCCTGTTGGCAGCTACGATAAAATTCAAGCTATGGAAGACATCACTGTGATTGGTTTTATGGAAGAAGATTCCAATGCGTTTCATTTGATTGACAGCAGCGGGAAAGTGTTCCCATTGGAAGAACTGGGTTGGGATGGCTTTCAAAAGAAGGAATAAGGCAGCAGAATACTTCGCTAGACTTGGTAGTATTGGCGCTCACAACAAAAGAACCCCGCAGGGCTGAAATTATTTTAGAAGGTATTGGCGCTCAGAACACACAAACCCCGTAGGGCTGACATTATTGTAGGTGGCATTCATGTGGAATACACTATAAGATTTGAAATAGAAAATTTACCGCCCTCCCCCTCTGGGCCTTTTTGCAGTTCCCAAGGCGGCCTTTGTGTTAAAAAAATAGCCGTTTTGAATTCACTCCCGAACTTACCCCCCTTTTTTAATCCGTATATAACTCGGTTGTTATAATGGACGTGTATTTCCTATCGTATAGCATTTAATGTTCTAAATAGAACAAGCTAGGAGAAAATCGGAATTACCCGAATTTGGCTTCCTGTTGATTGGCATTGAAACCCCAGCTGGGACAATCGCAGCCCTTACCTGCTTTGCAAGAGAGTAAGGTAAGCAGCGCCAATACGGCGAAACTCCAGAACAACCGCTTATAAATCATCCAAATTAGGTAATGGAGCCTGTTGGAATGACTTTTTCTTGGGTTTTAGTTTATTTTTAAACACCACATTAACCAGGGTATCGTCCTTTAGGCGAAGCGTCGAACTTATTCCCGTTCCGGGTTGTATGCGCAAATAATTTTCTGACACCTCTTTTTTGGGTTCGGGCTGATAGTGCTCATATTTGTTATCTACATACTTAAGGTAAACATTCTGAATTTTCCCGCCCTTCACTTCCACTTTTCCCATCCAGCAATCGTTCTTCCCGGTAGAATAGCGTATAGAGACCACTACATCTTCATGCCAGCCATCACTGACATCTTCAGCGCCACGCGCATCAAATGCGGCAGCCCATTGTTGATAGCATGAATGAACTGCGGCTTCGCTGGAATTTTGTGCGCTCATTCCAACAACGGAAACGGCGAAAATAAGTGTAAAAAAAAGCTTCATACCTTTCAATTAGCGGGGTAAAGGTACGGCAATATTTTAAAGCGCAGGTTATTTTTTCAAGCCTATTTCTTCCAGGCGCTGGTCTAAGTATTCGCCGGCTGAAATGGGCTCATAGTGCAATGGATTGGAATCGGTCACACAGGATGCCAAGCAATCCAAGCGCATATCGCTACGGGGGTGTAGAAAAAATGGGATGGAATATCTGCTGGTATTCCAAAATTCTTTAGGCGGATTAATAACCCGGTGGGTTGTAGATTTCAACACATTATTAGTCAGGCGCTGCAACATATCACCCACGTTCACAACCACTTGATCGGGCAATGCGGTCACCGAAACCCATTCGTTGGCCTTATTCAAAATCTGCAATCCATCGGCAGAAGCGCCCATCAACAAGGTAATCAAGTTGATATCTTCATGCGCACCGGCGCGCACTGCACCTTTGGGTTCGGTAAGAATTGGTCCGTAGTGAATCGGGCGCAAAACACTGTTGCCCAAGTGAATGCGCGAATCAAAATAATTTTCATCCAAATTCAAATACAAGGCGATGGCCTTCAGCAGGTTTCGACCTGCATCTTCCAGCAAATGAAACGTTTCCATTCCCACCCGATTAAACTCAGGCAATTCCTTAACATACATGTTTTCAGGATATTTTGAGGCAATGGGATCGGAAGCGATATTGTCTTGGCCAAAGTGCCAAAACTCCTTCAAATCGGCTTCAGTCATGCCTTTGGCATGCTCTCTACCAAATGAAGTGTATCCGCGTTGGCCTGCCAGTTCTGGAATTTCATAGGACAATTTTGTTTCAAGCGGCAAATCAAAAAAGGATTTCACTTCCCGATACAAATCTTCGGTTTGCGCGTTTGTTAGTCCATGATTTTTGACTGCGACAAAGCCAACCTGCGAAAAGGCAGCGCCCAAATCTGCAACAAAGGCTGCGCGCTCTTCTGCATTTCCACGAGTAAATTGGTGCAAGTCCACCGAAGGAATTCCTAAGCTTGATGACATGTGTGTAATATTTGCGTTAGGCAAAGATGAAAGAAATTTTGCAATCCTGAGCGATAAATTTCTACCGAAAGCCAAAGGAATGTTACCCGGTACAGGTTAGGAAGGGATTCTGGGCGGCTTAACGGGCTGTCGCCTGTAGTCCCCTTGCCCAGTTTGGGGAGAAGGGCTGTTTGGGTGGCTCCCAAGGTCGCCCCCAAACAGCCCTTCTCCCTGCAAACTGGTCTTCGGCTCCTGCCGGCTCCATCCCTGCCGCGGGCCGCACAAGAACAAGAATGTTTACATTATTTTTTTGACCACTCTTGAATGGAAGCTTCGTTCAGGCGCACATAATCGTCGTTACCAGCTTCTTTGGCCAAATCCAGCGCCCGCTTGGCGGTTTTCAATGCCGTTTTAAAATCGCCCATTTTCGCCTCAATCAATGCCTTGTAACGAACTACCCAATACCGTTCTTCCATTGAGATGCTTTTGTTGATCCACTCCAAGGCCGTGGGCAATTCCCGATTGGTATCGTAGTAATACCGGGCCGCTTGAAAATAAGATCCGGCAGAAATGTTCAAGGCACTTTTAATGTTGCGCATTACCGCTTCATCTACACTGGTTTCAACTCCAAAAGAAACCTTGCTGGTTTCCCATGAAATTTCAATCTGAGCCGAGTTGGTTGTCAAATTATTAAAATCGATGGTAAATGTTTCGCAAAATGGAATAATGCTGGGTTTGACTTTTAAGTTGACCACGTTTTTAGATTCTTCGTACCTGGATGTGCCCGATTGGTTCCAATCGCTGTTTAGAACGATGGTCCACTCATCAACATTCGGAATGGTAAAAATAGCGTACTTACCCTTTTTAACTGAAATACCCGCAATTCTTACTGAATCGGTAAATTCAATAAATGAGGCTTTGTTGGCGCCTGTTCTCCAAAGTTTGCCATAAGGGACCAACTCTCCAAACACCTTTCGCCCCCTAGCACTGGGACGAGAGTAAGTGATTGTGGCATCCATAAGGCCAATTTTTTGGCTCATCGTGGCCAAAGGACTGGGCTGTGGCATATCGATTTGAGCATGCAACATAGAAGAGGAAAGGGAAACACCCAAAAGGAGTAGAAAACCAAAAGCTCGGAACATAAGAAATAAGTTAAGATGTTTGGCAAAGGAACAAAAAAAGCCCTAAAGGGTTTAGGACTTGGAGGAAATTCCCCAACGCACCAATACGGCGCCCCAAGTAAATCCGCCTCCAAAGGCAGAAAGGACCAATAAATCACCGGTTTTCAGTTGAGATTCGTAATCCCATAAACATAGGGGAAGCGTACCCGCGGTAGTATTGCCATACTTTTCTATGTTCAGCATGACTTTTTCGGGTCCAATGCCCATTCGATTGGCTGTGGCATCGATTATGCGCTTGTTGGCTTGGTGTGGGACCAGCCACGCGATGTCTTCGGCCACCAATCCATTTTGCTCCATAATACGCGCTGAAACATCCGCCATGTTGGTTACAGCGAACTTATATACCGATTGGCCCTCCTGATACACAAAATGCTCACGTGCATCCACGGTTTCATGGCTGGCAGGCTTTCTACTCCCCCCTGCTTTTTGATGCAGGTATTCGGCTCCAGCGCCGTCAGACAATAAGATGCTGTCTAAAACACCAAAGCCTTCTGAATTGGGTTCCAACAAAACGGCTCCTGCACCATCGCCAAAAATAATACAGGTGGTGCGGTCGGTGTAATCAATGATGCTGGACATTTTATCTCCACCCACCACAATCACTTTTTTGTGGCTGCCAGATTCAATGAATTTAGAACCTGTTACCAACCCATATAAAAAGCCTGAGCAGGCGGCATTGATATCGTATCCAAAGGCATTTACGGCTCCAATTTCACTGGCAATGATATTGGCCGTGGCGGGAAAGGGCATATCGGGAGTAACCGTAGCACAAATCAGCATATCGACTTCTTCGGGCTTGGTTCCTGTTTTTTCCAACAGGCCTTTGACGGCTTCGATTCCCATGAAGGAAGTGCCTAGATTTTCCCCTTTCAGGATTCTTCGTTCTTTAATGCCCGTCCGGCTAACAATCCACTCTTCGTTGGTCTCCACCATTCCTTCCAATTCCTTGTTGGTAAGGACATATGGGGGCACATATCCAAAAACTCCTGTAATCGCCGCGCTAATCTTATTCATTCTTTAAAGCCGAGAGAATTCGTTCACATAGGCCTGTACGGGCAATATCGTACGTAAGCCAAATCATATTTTGAATGGCTAAGGGACTTGAAATGCCATGCCCAACTACGGAAGGTTTATTCACTCCAAGAATTGGAGAGCCACCGTAGGTTTCATAATTTAGACGTTTAAAAAAGGGAAGGTCGGCACAATTGAGGTCCTGAGCAATTTCAAAAAACTTTTCACTCAATTTAACCACAACATTTCCTGTAAATCCGCCGGTAACTACTACATCCGCCTTATCTGAAAAAATATCTCTGCCCTCCACATTTCCTACAAATTGGATGTTGCTCATTTCGGCTAGTAATTTATGGCCGGCAACGGTTACCGCGTTACCCTTTTCAGGTTCTTCTCCAATGGAGAGAAGGCCAATTTTAGGTTGATTGATGCCCATAACCGTTTGCGCGTACACGTGACCCAACAGAGCCAAGTCGCGTAGGGTTTCAGGTTTGGTGTCGGCAATAGCACCTACATCCAACATAATTCCATCCGAACCATTGGGGCGAGGCAGGCAGCCGAGCAAGCAAGGACGGATATCTTCGCGGATGCTGCCCAATTTAAGTACAGATCCGGCCAACATGGCTCCCGTATTTCCTGCCGATGCGAACCCGTCAATCGCTCCGGCATTCAATGCATCCAAGCCTTTAGAAATGCTGGAATCTGGCTTTTCGGCTAAAGCCCGAACCGGGCTAGCCGCCATATCGATTACTTGATCAGCAAACAGAGTTTCGCAAGCCTCGGCCAATTCTGGATGTGCATCCAAAAAAGGTTGAATTACAGCGGGTTGTCCGATTAAAACCAACTGAAAAACACCCGCCCAGGCTTTATGAGCCAGCAGTGCACCTTCCAACACGGAATCAGGGGCATAGTCGCCCCCCATTACATCAAGACCAATACGTACCATTCACTAAGTTGGACTTGGCAGATTTAATCTGCTTTGGTGGAATCAACCACCAGCTTTCCTTTATAAAAAAGGTTTCCATCAACCAAATAAGCCCGGTGACGGCGGTGAACAGTACCTGTAGTTGAACAGGTAGATAAAGTAGGTTCAGAAGCCTTGTAGTGGGTTCTTCTTTTGTCCCTTCTTGTTTTGGAAATTTTTCGTTTAGGATGTGCCATAATTCACAAAATTAATCAATTATCATCAGATTTCAACTGTTGAAGTTTTTCCCAGCGGGGATCGATGTGTTCGGGTTCCTCTGCCGAGGTAGAATACGCCTCCAACTTTGCCAACATTTCCGGATCACACGCTAAGGGTTTTCGTTCATTCATTTGACAAAGCCGCTTCATGGGCAAAAGAATTTGCACCAAATCATTTAGGTGAGATGCTATATCTATTTGATATTCAGAGTCATCTAACACAAACAAATCTTCGTCTTCTTCTTCATTGGCGGATCCATTCAATTTGAATACCAGCGTTTTATTGCCCTTTAATCGGTAAGTAAAGGGGGTTAAACACCGGTCGCAATCAAAATCCAGGACTCCGTCAATGGACAAATGAAACACCAACATGGTCTCATCTTTATCCATTCTACAGGCTATCTGAAGATTAGACTGCTGAAAGCCGTCGCGGTTAAAACCATCAAAGAACGCATCTCCCAAGGTCCAGTCGTAGGTATGGGAGCCATTTTTTAATCCTGAAAACTCTACGATGTACTCTGAACGGATTCTCATGGAATTAAAAAATGGTTGCAAATGTAATGAATTGAAATGACATGCGCAAAACCACCTTAAAAGGAGGGGATTGCTGTCAGCTCGATCTTCATTTTTTAAATTTTAATGCCAAAAGAGCTGCAGGCCAGGCACTCAGCATACCAAAGACGGTTAAGCCGGACAGGGTAAAAACAGCTCTAGAATTGGTTTGATTGAATAGCTTGATTGTTTCGGCATAGGTTTTCAATTGCTCTGTCGGCATCCCTGATTTTATGGCTTCTGCAATGGCACTCATGATGGATGATGGCAAATAGGTGCGGTCGATGTAGGAATAATACAACCAAATGGAGCCAGAAACAAAGACGGCCGTCAACAAACCGGTTTTAGCGGCTTCCTTATACCAGACGAAGAGTGAGGCTTCTCCATTTTGAACCTGACGCATCCGCCTTTGCACCACGAGGAACTGAATGAAGGGAAAAGCAATGAGCAGAGGAAAAACGGGCATTCGCCACAAAAAATCTCCGGGTTCCACCCAATGAAAATACTGGCTGAGCCACCGAAACCACAAATAAGCAATATTGAGTGTTAATGCACCGTATAAAGGGCTCATGGTGTTAACCGTTCATGCTGATTAGGAACTCCTCATTGCTGTGGGTAAACTTCAAGCGGTCGGTTAAGAATTCCATGGCTTCGATGGTGTTCATATCGCTTAAGTGGTTTCGAAGCACATAAAGACGGTTCAGCATTTCTTTGCTCACCAAAAGGTCGTCGCGGCGCGTGCTGGAAGCGTTGATATCGATTGCAGGATAAATTCGCTTATTGGCCAATTTCCGATCCAATTGCAGTTCCATATTTCCTGTGCCCTTAAACTCTTCAAAAATCACCTCGTCCATTTTAGAGCCTGTATCGATTAAGGCTGTAGCTAAAATGGTCAATGAGCCTCCATTTTCAATTTTACGGGCGGCACCAAAGAACCGTTTGGGTTTTTGAAGCGCATTGGAATCCACTCCACCGGAAAGTACCTTTCCAGAGGCCGGAGCACAGGTATTATGAGCTCTGGCCAATCGGGTTATGGAATCCAGCAAAATAACAACATCGTGACCGCATTCAACCATTCGCTTTGCCTTTTCAAGAACAAGGGTAGCGATTTTTACGTGGCGTTCTGCGGGTTCATCGAAGGTACTGGCAATGACCTCTGCTTTCACACTGCGGGCCATATCGGTCACCTCTTCCGGGCGTTCATCGATGAGTAAAATAATCAGATAGATTTCCGGATGATTTTCAGCAATGGCATTGGCCACTTCTTTTAGCAACACTGTTTTCCCTGTTTTGGGTTGTGCAACAATTAAGCCACGCTGACCTTTCCCAATCGGGCTAAACATATCTAAAATTCGGGTAGACATGCTGTGGGTTTTGCTCCCTTGCTTGGCAACCTGGATTTTTTCGAAGGGGAACAGGGGAGTTAAAAAGTCGAAAGGAATTCGATCGCGTACCACCGCAGGATCTTGTCCATTGATTTCCTTCACCTTGATTAAAGGGTAGAATTTTTCACCTTCTTTGGGAGGGCGAATGGTACCAACCACGGTATCTCCGGTACGCAAACCGAACAATTTAATTTGCGATTGAGAAACGTAAACGTCGTCGGGAGAAGCCAGGTAGTTGTAATCGCTGCTGCGTAAAAAGCCAAAGCCCTCGGGCATGATATCTAATACCCCTTCTGCATCGACAAAAGTCTCGAAGGTATATACATCGTATTTTTTAGGGGGTGTTGGTTCCCTTTGAGAAAACTCTCGAGAAGGTCTTCCGTCTGAAGGGCCAGAAGCCGATGGGTTCCTTGGAAAGTCCATGGGGCGTGGTCCTGAATCGCGTTCCCTACCCGGATGACGAAACCCACGCGCACCGGTACTCATTGCATCTTGACCTGTTCCCGGCCGGGATTGCTCCTTGAAATCCTGCCGAACACGGCGTTCAGGAACATCTAAAATGGGAGATTCAGGTGAAATTGGATTTGACACTTTAGGGGTCTCCAAGTCTGCATCTTTGGGCAGCTCGCTGGCCAACCTCAAGCGCTTGCGCTTAGGCGTTTCAGCCTCTACCGCTGGAGAAGAGTTGGCTTCTGTTGAGTTAGAAGCTTCCTTCGTTTCGCTTTCGTTTTTAATGTTCATAATGGCATCGATCAATTCATCCTTGCGCATGTATTGATATTTAGGCACATCTAGAACTCGTGCAATTTCTTTCAAGTCAGGCAAGAGCCTGCGCTTCAAGTCCTCAAATTGATTCATACTGGTTTTTGAAGTTTGTTCGGAATCCCCTTTTTCTAAAATGTCAGCCGAGCTGCCCTTTTCGCGGATGGGAATGTATTAGGAACGTGGCGCAATATTACAAACATTTTTATTAATGCAAAAAAAATACAGGTAAAGCGTTGATGAAAAATCACCAATAACCTTCAAAATCTGAATTTTTCCCCATTGAAACCTAATATAAAATAAATACATTGGGCTATTTCAGCCCCTTAAAAAAATGCGACATGGTATTCCTAACGAGGCGCTTCGGCCCCGGATTGAGCCGGCAGCCGGAGTTGCCAAGGGCCCTATGGGGGTAGGCTGACAGGGGCGACCAGCGGAAGCCACCTGTCAGGCCAATCCCCCATGGCCCTTGGCAGCTATGGCTACAGGTGAAAGCCGGTAAGGCCGCCCCAAAAAGCAGCATCTCAAAAATCCGAACAACGGGTTAAGAACCTATCTTTGTTCTATGAAAATTGGTTTAGTTCAGTTTAACCCCTTGGTTGGTGACATTGCTGGAAATTGCCGGAAAATTCTGGATTTTATGCAGCGGGGAAAAGCTCAACACCTAGATTTAATGGTGTTTCCTGAATTGTGTTTGACGGGATATCCGCCGGAAGACCTGTTGCATTATCCGGCCATGTACGATTCCGTCCAATCGGCCTTGGTTCAGATTGCGTTGGAGACCGATGCCGATTTTGCTGTTTTAGTCGGAGCCCCCAGTCTTAATTTTGATGCCGGAAAGCCTTGGTTTAATACGGCTTGGCTGCTGGCTGAAGGTCAAATCATGGGGCATCAGCACAAAACTTTACTGCCCACGTACGATGTGTTTGATGAAGACCGGCATTTTGAGCCCGGTGTGGAGCGAGCGCCGCTGTTTTGGAAAGGGAAAGCATTGGGCATTGCCATTTGTGAAGATACCTGGAACATCGAGCCTGAACAACCCAGATACCATCGAGATGTATTGACTGAAATGCATGCCATGGGTATGGATTTTATTATCAATATGACGGCATCGCCTTACCACCAAGGTCAACGAAAAACCAGGATGGATATGGCCCGATTTCATGCGCTGCGCTTTCAACGGCCCTTCATCTATGTGAACCAAGTGGGTGGGCATACTGGATTGCTGTTTGACGGTCAGTCGTTTGTCATGAACCCCCGGGGAGAGATTGTACTTCAGCTCCCGTTTGGCGAAGAAGGTTTGTGGATTTGGGATTCAGAATCGAGCTCCTCCCCTATTTCAATTCAAGAATACAACGAAACAGAGGCGCTGTACAAAACCTTGTGCATGGGGGTCTCGGACTATTTTTCAAAAAATGGGTTTAAAACGGCTGTTCTAGGCCTAAGTGGCGGGATTGATTCGGCCCTGGTTGCTTGTATAGCGGCAGATGCGCTAGGGCCTGAACATGTGGTTGGGGTTATGTTGCCGTCCAAGTACTCTTCAGACCATTCCATTCAGGATTCAAAAGAACTAGCCAAACGTCTTGACATCCTGCTTGAAATGCTGCCCATCGCAGATCCAGTGAATAGTGTGGAACAGAGCTTGAAACCGCACCTACAAAATCGGGCGGCGGATGTTACCGAAGAAAATCTTCAAAGTCGGATGCGGGGTTTACTGCTGATGGCATTGAGCAACAGATACGGATGGATTTTGCTGAATACCACCAATAAAAGTGAGGCGGCTGTTGGATATGGCACCTTATATGGTGACATGTGTGGTGCTCTTAGCATTTTAGGTGACCTTTGGAAAACAGAGGTCTATGCTTTGGCGCGCTGGCTAAATCGAGAAGTGGAGCGCATCCCTGAATCGATTTTAACCAAGGCTCCATCGGCAGAATTAAGGCCCGATCAAAAAGACAGCGACAGCCTGCCTGACTATGCCCTTTTGGATGCTGTGTTGCAGCAGTTTGTGGTGGAGGGGAAAAGCCCCCAAGAAATTATTGAGTCGGGTTTTGATGCCACCGTTGTTGAACGCATTGTACTATTGGTGAACCGCTCCGAATTCAAACGCCATCAAATGGCTCCGGTGTTGCGCGTCAGTCAAAGGGCTTTTGGATCTGGGCGGCGGATCCCATTAACCTTTAAATTTCCTGAGTTCTAATGAAAGCAGATATACCTCAACCACCGGTACGTGGAGTTTTTTTGGCATTGGTGATTGAGCCAGACTTTTCAGACACCCCTTATACCGCCTACTTCATCAATGAGAATATGCAGGATCTGAGTAATGCCATGGTAGTCAGCAAAGGGTATGGAGAAGTACATGGACAGCAGATTCAAACCTCGACCTTGCGGCACTTTTACGAGTGCATTGAGGCCCAAAGTGTACAGCGCATTGAACCCATTTCAGCTGAGGCACTGGAATTGACCAATGAGTATTGGATTAGTTACTTTATTGAAGGTCAGGTTTTTGATAAAAAATTTGTCGTCTTGGCCGGCAGTACAGAATTGGGAAAGGAGCGGGAAATTCCGTTTCTGGGAAAAGCTGGTATTTTAATTGGTTGAGGTTGAGAGGTGGTTTGAAAATAAATTCTCTGCAATCTGGTATGGATTTTGCTTTTGAATGAGTGTTTTTTTTAGGGCGAGCTGTCGGCAGAATTCAATTCGCTGTTCGGTCTAGCGTAATTTAATTGTTTGTTTTTTCAGATTTACGTTTAAGCATGCGCCGGAGCATTCGCATCCTAAATCATGTCATCTACAATTAAAGGCATAGCAGCCATTTTTTTACCACAGAGGCCGCGAAGGGAGCCGCAATGTACACAAAGGAGTCTCGAACACGTTTGCTGTACGACATCCCCTTTGAGAACTTTGTGCCGAGATGGGGTGCTTTGCGGTAAAAAAATTCATGAGATTGGAAACGAAATGTATACTAAGCCCAGAGCTTATTTTTTTTCAGATTTACGTCCAAGCATGCGCCGGAACATTCGTTTTTCAAAATCCCAGAAAAACTTAAACTGACCAAATAGGGCTCCATACAGCAACAAAATGACTTGGTACACCGGCAAGATGGCGATGAAATACAGAATGTACCAGCCCATCTGATTTGGTCGCTCAAGCCCGATGGCATTCATTATGGGCTTCCGAATGAACATGATAGTAAGTCCGGTGCAAGCAAAGACCAGCAATACCACCCAAACCTGCCGAAGGCTATTGAGCTTCCATTTGGTTTTAAGTCGTTCTAAAAAATGTGGCATACGGCTAAAATTCACTTAATCTACCCAATCGGCAATAAAGAGGTTGGTTGAACGGGTACCGCCGTTGTTTCGATTCGAGCTAAAAACCAATTTTTTGCCATCAAATGAGAACATTGGAAAGGCATCAAATATGGGGTCATAGGTAACTTGTTCAAGTCCTGATCCATCCACATTTATCATGTACAGATTAAATTGATAGCCCCGTTGAGAAGCGTGGTTAGAGCTGAACAGAATCTTTTTGCCGGAAGGGTGAAAGAAAGGTGCCCAATTGGCCTTCCCCAACCTTGTCACCTGCCTAAGATCAGATCCATCGGCCTTACACACATAAATTTCCATGTCGCTCGGAGCCACCAAACCCTGATTAAATAAGCGTTTGTACTTTTCCATTTCTTCGGGTGTTTTGGGGCGGCTGGCACGAAAAACCAGGTATTGTCCGTCGGGAGAGAAAAAGGCTCCTCCATCATAGCCCAAGCCATGGGTAATTTGGCGTAGATCACTGCCATCGATGTTCATGGTCCACAATTCCAAATCTCCGCTGCGATCTGAGGTAAAGACAATTTTATCTCCTTTGGGAGAAACGGTGGCTTCAGCATCGTATCCTTCCCGATGCGTAAGCCTGGAATACTGCCCGGTTCTCAGGTTTTTCAGGTACAAATCAAAGCTGGGGTAAATGGGCCAGTAATAGGCTCCTGAACTGCGTTCTGGTTCGGGAGGACAATCGGGTGAAGCGGCATGGGTTGAGGCAAATACGACAACACTATCGCCTTTTAAAAAATACGAACAGGTTGTTCGACCTTCTCCATTGGATACGGGTATGGGTGGCTGGACCTGCATGTTTTCTGCGGCCACAGACCAATAATAAATCCGGTCGCAGGGGATTCCATGTTCTTTATCGGTGCGCTGAAAAACAAGCCGTTGTCCATCAAAACTCCAATAGGCTTCGGCATTTTCTCCGCCAAAGGTCAATTGCCGCAAATTTTTCAGATGCCTTTCTTGGGGATATTCAAGATTCTGAGCCATGAGAGCAGCGATTCCCATGCTTGAAAGAAGCGCCAACACGGAGCCTAGTTTTTTCATACCCTAAAGATAGGATGTCTGGTAGTTCAGTTGGGGTTTAACCTAGTGAAATACCTATCAAAATACCTAGATGTAGGTAGATTTTGGAGAAGCGGGTATTGACCTATTCCGAAATAATTTGGCCTTGACTCATGACCAAATTGCGGTCGGCCATTCCGGCCAATTCTGCATTGTGTGTAACCACGATAAAGGTTTGGCCGAGTTTTTCACGCAGGTCAAAAAACAGGTTATGCAACTGGGCAGCAGTTTGGGCATCTAAATTTCCACTGGGTTCATCGGCAAAAACAACCGCGGGTGCATTGGCTAGGGCTCGAGCTACGGCCACACGTTGTTGTTCGCCTCCCGAAAGGGCGTCGGGTTTATGGTGTGCCCGGTGTTGAAGGTCCATCATTTTTAGCAAATCCATACCTCGGGATTCGACTTCATGCTTGGATTTTCCGGCAATCATCATGGGGATTCCTATGTTTTCAAGGGCCGTAAATTCGGGCAACAAATGATGGAATTGAAACACAAAACCAAGCCGTTCATTTCTAAAACGACTCATTAGCCGGTCGTTCAATTGAGTGATTTCGCGTTGATCGATGCTCAACGTTCCGGAATCGGGCCGATCTAGCGTACCCAAAATATGCAACAGCGTACTTTTCCCGGCTCCAGACCTTCCTGAAATGGAGACTATTTCACCGGCATGAACCGTCAAATTGACTCCATTGAGGACCTGAACGGAGCCAAAGGAGCGGCGCAGATTTTGTGCCTGTAAAATGGGCTGAAGATCCATGCAATTCAATTGAGTCAAAGGTAGGTTTTTTTGTTGGGCTTACTAGAAATGCTCAATAACAGTATTACCCCAACAGGCTGAAAAATAGGTTCAAGAATTGGTTGCTGATTACAGCGTGCCCCGCAATTCTTGTTCGCGTTCAATGCTTTCGAACAAAGCTTTAAAATTCCCTTTTCCGAAACTG